>NZ_JBDZYG010000008.1:0-258543 GCF_040329455.1 Ruegeria sp. SCP11
CTTTGCTCTGAGCTTCCCAACTGTGCAGCGCACGAGTGGGCGGGCGCAGGACATTATGGGTTTGTGGATCGCGAATGGTGGATCGAATTTGTCGGCGCGGTTGCCAGTCTGTCTTAGCAAGTCAACGGTAGCGATGTTCGCAGAATAAGTGTGGGTTCCGGTCGAAATGCGCGGCTTCTTGCAACGTCCGCTTTTGGAGAGTTGCAGCGCATCGTTCTTGCCTTCAATAGAAGTCCGCTTAGGGCCGTCGTTGCAGTTCAAATGCCAGCTTTCTACGTTCCCCCGCGGTCTAGGTGAGGCGCAGCATCGGACGTGCTGGGCTTGGGTCAGAATTAAATGACGTGATTTCCTTTTTCCTGAAGTTTTGGCTGCCAAAAGAGTCAAAAGTTCCTGACGTTCCACACACCGCACAAAAGGAGTGGCAATGTTGGTAGGAAATAAAAAGATCAGCAGCTTAAATTAAGAATTCCCTGCCTAATTCCTGGGCAGTCGGGCAACATTGAAAATCCCACAACACTGCTTCATTCCTTTCGGCGAATGATTATCTGGACGCTCCCGATGGCCGTTGCGTTTTGGCGAGTTGGTCTTTGTTGCCTTCAAATCATCCAAATGCGCACGTTTTGCTGCGGCAACTTCCTCATCAGTCATACCTGATCGGTTCAACTCAAGGAAATATTCGGCACTTCCGTTTGGCTGAACGTTCTGATCTTCTATGGCAACTAAGTCATCAGACCTCACGTTTAAAATAGAAAGTGCTCGGGTGAGCGGCAACAAGCGGTCGTCAATATCCGAAACATTTATAGATAAAACGTCGGCGCGTGATGAAACTGTTTCTTGAACTCGCTGCACGACCGCATCGAGATTCGCGCCATGTTGAAGGGCTTTGCTATATTCTGGAAGGTCTTCCAGGATTCTGTTTGAACGAAGGTTTTGCCAATAAGTGCTTCTTATCCATTCAGCAGCGTCCCTGGTGGTGAACAGGAGGGTGGTTTGAACTTGCTCACCTGCAAGTTGGCAAATTTGATCCAATATGGCCTGAGCGAGGACATGGGTTTGAGAATACGACCACATCCCTTTGCGCCCCGGAATCAGGCCGGAAAACTCTTCATTGCTAATTAACAATGGTTTGTCGGTGCACCCCTCAAAAGGCTTGAGAGCACTTCGAAGCTTTTTGCCAAAATTTTGAAGGGTGCGATCTTTGGGTGCTACGGCGTAGCGCCGCGCTGAGAAGCCGGCATCCTTTAGGTCTCGCGGCAAAAGCACATTCACCCGATCCTTCAAGACATTCTGGTTTCTGGAAAGCGTCCTCTGCAGCGTTGTTGTCCCGGTTTTGTGAAAACCCTGATGGATCACGACTTTCAAAACGCCACTTCCAACTCTTCTTCGGCTCAACTTGGAATGTCTCGGAAAAACCACTGACCGACCGAATGTAATTCGTGTCTGTAACAAACAGCGCGATGCTTGGACCAATACAGGCAGACAGCCATCTTCAACCTACAATTCCGCTACTTGGTTGTGCTGGAAAACGTGAAGAAATCTAGCACAACCTTTTTTCAGATCCGTAAGAAGCCGTGATTTTCCGCGAAATTCAATATAGAAACGGTGTCACACGCATGGCCGGTTTCGCCGTTGCAGCTGGTATCTTCCTGCAGGACGAGTGAGTTGTCACTGGTGTCCTGGCGTATCCCTGCATTTTCGCTCCTATTGATCTGCGTTATCTGCGCATCACTCAGCAATAAAGATCAGACATGTAATCGCTCGGTTCTCGAACGATGAAACACACTGTCAGGTGGGTATTGATGGGTCCTGGCCCTAATAATCCGACGCCGGAGCTGTTGTTCCTCTAACGATTTGCTCCAATTCGCAGCAGATTCTAAAGGGTTCCGGATCGTCTGAGACAATGTAGTCAGTGAACTTTTCGCCAGCGAGGTTTCCGATGGTTTCTGCGGGGATGCGAATGGTGGTGAGTCCCGGTTCAACATCCGCGGATCCTTTGAAATCCCCAATGCCGATAATTGACAGGTCATCGGGAACTTTCAAACCGAGGCTCTGGGCGGCAAACAACGCACCCTGAGCAATGACGTCATTTCCGCACAGCAGCGCCGTTGGACGAGATCGTTCAGTCAAAAGGGATATGGCCGCTTGCTTAGCTTGAGAGACGCTATATGGAGCTTCCGACTCATGCTCACTCGGAACCGAAATACCAATTTCTGTGAATGCATCACGCACAGCAGAAAGCCGATTTTGTGCGCGGTCATTGCCAGTGGTTTTGGGGAAGATCAGCCCAATGTCACGGTGATCCAAGGCCAGCAGGTGCTCTGCTGCAAGACGCCCGGCCATGCGATTGTCAGCTCCGACACACGGTAGAAGGGAATCCTCCGAGTAATTCCATATGGCAAGCGCAGGTATTTTCTGCTGTTCGATCAGACGGGCGGTAGCGTCAGAATGCTCTAGTCCAACCAGCGCCACTCCGTCCACACGATGCTCGAGAAACTTGCGAACCATCGCGTATTCCCGATCGAGATCGTAACCATGTGAAGCGAGCAACAGGCTGAACCCCGCTTTATCGATTGAATCTGAAAAGGCCTGAATGACCTCGGCAAAAATTGCGTGGTTGATCGTCGGGACCACGAGACCGATGGTGCCTGATCGCTTACCATGCATCGTCTGCGCAGCACGGTTTCGGATATAGCCCAACCTTTGCACCGCTCGATTAATCTTTTTCCGAGTCGCGGGGCTGACCAAATTCGGGTGATTGAAGGTGCGGGAAACTGTGGATGGCGACACTTTTGCGGCCTTTGCAACCGCCACGATATCTACCTTACCCTTTTGAAAATTAGCCATAATATTCTCCCACGTGGTCGAATTTATGAAAACATTTGCAATACTATTTTCATTGCCTACCCTGATTTGTCAACAAAAGTAAAAGTGTGAACCAGCGGGTTGGGAGGCCCTGAATGGACTTCATTTATTACTTCGGAGACGTATTCACGCCGTTGTCGTTTCTGCTGCTGTTGGGTGGCACGATTGGGGGGCTGATCCTGGGCGCGACACCGGGTTTGTCGCCCACCATGGCCGTCGCCCTTCTGATACCGTTCACCTTCCAACTTGAAGCGGCGCAGGGGCTGATCCTGCTGGGTGCCGCATACACTTCAACAGTGGCGGGCGGTGCGGTTAGCGCCATTTTGCTCAAGATCCCTGGCGCTCCAGCCAATATCGCGACGACGTTGGACGGGCACACCATGGCCAAGCAGGGTCAGGGCGCCAGGGCGCTGCAATTGTCGTTTTTGGCCTCGGCCGTGGGTGGCATCTTTGGCGTGCTCCTGCTGATCTTTCTGACGCCAGTTCTGGCCCAATGGGCGTTGGCATTCGGTCCTTCGCACTTGTTCTGGCTGGCCATTCTAGGGGTGACGGTGATCGGGACGCTCGATTCCGCCTCAGTGGTTAAAGGTCTGCTTTCGGGTTGTATCGGATTGTGGCTGGCGACCATTGGATTTGACGACATCATGGGGGCGCAACGCTTCATCTTTCATCCCGCATTGGGCGGAGGCATCAACATCATTGCCGCACTGATAGGCCTGTTCGCGATCCCTCAGGTTCTGACGATGTTCGCAAAAGGTCGCCATAACACAGGCGCTGAAGTCATCGAAGTGCAACGTCATTCGATCCTGGCTGCGTTCCGCGAACTGTTCTCACGAACCCGCGCACTTAGTATCGGTACGCTAACCGGTTCGATTATCGGCCTGATCCCAGGCGTTGGCGGACAGATCGCCGGGCTGGTTGCCTATGACCAGACCAAAAAGTTCTCAGCCGAGAAAGACAAGTTTGGCACGGGACACTCCGAAGGCGTAATCGCCGCGGAATCCGCCAATAACGCGATGGTCGGCCCGTCCTTGGTGCCATTGCTGACCTTGTCGATCCCGGGTAGCCCAACCGCCGCCGTTCTGCTGGGCGGGTTGCTGATCCACGGAATTTTCCCGGGATCAGACCTGTTTGACAACCATCCCGACGTGGCCTGGACCTTCATCAACTCGATGCTGATCGGACAAGTCCTGATGTGCATCTTTGGCCTCTATGTAGCCGGTCTGGCTGCCCGAGTCGCACAGGTTCCTCAGTCGGTTATGGCTGCCATCGTTCTGGCGCTGTCGGTCTTCGGGGCCTATTCGGTGCAAGGTTCGATGGGCGATGTCTATGTCATGGCATGCCTTGGTATCGGTATGTTCTTCCTTGAGCGTTTTGGGTTCTCGGCAGCACCACTTGTGTTGGGGTTGATCCTTGGACCCATCGCTGAAGCCAACTTCATTCAAGGCGGGATGATTGCGGACGCGACCGTAGGCAAAGCCTCGTATTTCCTGACCGGAGGATTGAACCTGCTGCTGATCGCGGTGGTGCTGGCCTCAATCGCATACTCGGTTTGGATGGAACTGCGCCACCGTCGCTACACCACCAAAGAGGAGGCGCAGGCATGAACCGCTCGCAGCACATATTCGGGTCCGGTCTGGTCTTTGCTGTCGGCCTTTGGGTGACCTGGGTCAGCTATACCCAGCAACCGGTCGAAGCGTTCCTGTTCCCGCGCCTGATCGCAACGGTTTTTGTGGTTCTGGCAGGCTGGACCTTTGGCAAGGCGGTTATGGGAATGTCCAAGGTCGGGAACGGTGTGACACGCACGATGTTCATAAACATGCTGCCGGGGCTGATCATAACGTTGATCTACGTTTTTTGGGCGGCCAAGTCACTGGGCTTCTACACCGCAACAACCATCGCCTTTTTCATCTTGCTGTCGAGCTATGATCCAGCCCCACATTCCGAAGCCAAAACCTGGGTCAAGCGCGGTGTCATCACGGCGCTCTTTGTGGCGGTGATGTACGGACTCTTTGCCATGCTTCTGAACGTATACACACCAAGGGAAATTCTGTTCTGACCGCACGAGATGCAGATTGAAAAAAATAAGGAGGAAAAGAAAATGAAACGAATAATTGCTGGCTGGGCATTAGCCCTTATGAGCCTGACAGGCGCGGCGATGGCCGATGAATATCCAGAACGACCAATCATGATGATGGTCAGCTATGGCGCAGGTGGTGCGACCGACTTTCAGGCACGGATTGTCACCATGACGTCAGGTAACGAGGATGCGCTGGGAATGCCCATCGCTATCATCAATAAGCCGGGGGCAGGCGGACGCGTGGGCTGGAATTGGTTTGCCACTCAGGCCGACCCGGATGGCTACACACTGGCAGCCTATAACGTGCCGCATTTCATCGCCCAATCGATCAAGGGCGGAGTGGAATATTCGACCGACAGCTTTGAACCCATCGCAAACTGGGGCGCTGACCCGGCGGTCTTCGTTGTCGGTGCCGACAGCGAGTTCAATTCGATGGAAGATGTGGTTGCTTATGCCAAGGAAAATCCCGGCAAGCTGACGGTATCTGGAGCGGGCCTGTTTGTGGGCCACCACATTGCAGCCCTGCAGATCGACAAGGCAGCGGGAACCAAGATGGCCTACATCCCGACCAAGGGCGGCGGAGCCGCGGCCATGAAAGCCGTTATCGCTGGTGAAGTCATGGGCGGTATCAACAACCTGTCGGATGCGTTCCGTGCACAAGAGGCGGGCAACGTCAAAATCCTTGGTGTCGCAGATCTGGAGCGTAACGCGTTCTTGCCGGACGTGCCGACGATGATGGAGCAGGGGCTGGACGTCGATAATTCATCGGTCAATTTCCGGGGCGTGATGGTGCCCAAAGGCACGCCGCCTGAGGTGATCGAGAAGCTGGCTGCAGCGGTTCCAGAGATGTTTGCCAACGACCGTGTTGCCAAAAAGATGGAGGCCGGAGGTTCCCCTATGCACATCATGACACGTGACGAAGTGATCGAGATGTGGGGACAGCGTCAGCAGACACTGAACGAGTTGCTGGCCGGTCTCTGATCCAGCCGATCCATGCGGGGCGGAGCAAGCCCGCCCCGAACAAACAATCGAGGACCAAGATGAACGCTCAGGACGGGATTTCCCCCGAAATCGCTGAAGTAGATCGTATCGTGGCAAGAGCGCGTACGGCCCAGACAGCATATGAAAATCGAGGCAGTCAGGCGCTTTATGACAAAGCGGCGCTGGCGGTGGGCTGGGCCATCATGGAGCCAACACGCAATCGGGCACTGGCTGAGACCGCCGTTGAAACAACCGGGCTGGGCAATGTGCCCGACAAGATCATAAAAAACCACCGCAAGACCCTGGGCCTTTTGCGAGATATCGCTGAAGCAAAAACCCATGGCATCATCAGTGACGACCCGACGACCGGTATTACCGAAATTGCCCGACCTATCGGCGTGATCGGCGCAGTTGTGCCGTCGACCAACCCTGCTGCAACGCCCGCAAACAACATCATCAATGCGCTCAAAAGCGGCAACTCCATCGTGGTGGCACCGTCACCCAAAGGTGTGGCATCCTGCGAGATGCTGATCGGTTACATCCACTCGGAATTCGACAAGCTGGGGCTGGATCGCGATCTGGTCCAGATGATCCCCGCGCCGGGTTCCAAGGCCAAGACACAACGGTTGATGGAAACTGTGGATCGGGTGATCTGCACCGGCAGTCAAAACAACGTTCAGCGTGCGCAGTCCTGCGGTACGTCAGCTGTGGCGGTTGGTGCTGGCAATGTCACAGTGATTGTGGACGAAACCGCCGATCTGCATGCCGCCGCCGCCAAGATCGCAGCCTCGAAATGTTTTGACAACGCGACGTCTTGCTCTTCTGAAAATGCGTTAGTTGTGGTGGAAGCGGTTTACAACGCGTTCGTCGCCGCAATGGCTGTCGAGGGCGGTGCACTGGTGCCATCGTCCGAGGCAAATGATATCGTCGCGCGGCTTTGGCCCGATGGTCATCTCAACCGTTCGGCCATAGCACAGGACGCCGACAAAATGCTCGGAGCCTTGGGGATGGCGGGTAAAGTACCCGAAGAGACCAAGTTTCTGGCGGTGGAAACCAAAGGCATAGGCCCGGATCATCCGTTATCCGGCGAAAAACTCAGCCGGGTTTTGGCGCTATATCGCGCAGCAGATTTTGAAGACGCCAAGGCAATTGCCACTCGCATTCTGGAACATCAGGGGGCCGGGCATTCGGTTGGCATCCATACTGATGACGATGCACGGGCGATCGGGTTGGGACGTGACCTGCCCACTTGCCGGGTCATCGTAAACCAGGCGCATACCTTTGCGACTGGAGGCAGCTTCACGAATGGCATGCCCTTTTCTCTTTCGATGGGCTGCGGCAGCTGGGGTGGAAATTCCATCGACACCAACCTGCATTGGCGGCATTTCGTTCAGACAACCAAGATCGTACGTGAAACACCTCCGCGAGAGCCCGGGTTGGAAGAGATTTTCGGCGACTATTGGTCGGAGTTCGGCCAATGATGGAGCCGCCCAAAGGAACCGTCCGCGATTGGTTGGACTACAGAGCAAGCCAGGGAGGAACCGGTTTTGTCTTCCCGGATGGGGCACCGGATTTAAGCTGGAGTGAATTGCGCGAAACAGCCCGCCATATTGCGGTCATGCTAACTGGATTGGGTGTCGCCAAAGGCGAAAGCATTGCGATCCTCTACCCCAATTGCCGTGAAGCGCTTGAGGTCCTCTTCGGCGTTCTCTACGGCGGTTTTCGGGCGACGATGATTAACCTTGTCGCCGGTGACAACGCCGTCGCCTATGCGCTGGACCACAGCGGCGCACGCTATGGCTTTGTGCATCCTGGGCAGACGGAGCTGTTCGAACGAACATCAGATTCCTCCGGGATTACGCAGTTGCAAGTTGCCGATGCCTTCGATGCAGGTGGTAACCTGCACAGCATCTCGTCCGACAGTCATGCTCTGTTGATGTATACATCCGGAACGACCGGGCGCCCCAAGGGTGTGGTTCACACACATTCCAGCCTGCTGGCAGGCGGTTGGACCACTGCCGTTGCTCATGAGTTGTCCGAAGTTGATCGCGGGTTTTGCGTATTGCCGATCTACCACATCAACGGGCTGTGTGTGACAGTTATGGGAACGCTTGTGTCAGGCGGATCTTTGGCCATGTGCGAACGGTTTTCGGCCAGCCGGTTCTGGGGCAATTTGGGAGGAGTCGAGGCTACGTGGTTTTCCGTCGTGCCTACCATCATTTCGCACTTGCTGCACTCGAACACAGAGCCGGACGCGCAAGTTCGCCAGCGTGTGCGTTTCGGTCGTTCTGCGTCTTCAGCGTTGGCACCAGACGTACAACGGGCCTTTGAAGACCGCTTCGAAATCCCGATCGTGGAAACCATGGGGCTGACCGAAACCGCCGCGCAAATTCTGTCCAATCCTCTGCCGCCCGGCGTTCGCAAGATTGGCTCTCCGGGCATCGCATACGGGAACGAAGCGGCAGTCTTCGACGCGAACCTTCAACCTGTGCCGCACGGGACGGAAGGTGAATTGGTCATTCGCGGACCAAATGTGATGCTGGAGTACCTCAAAGACCCCGATGCAACTGAAGGCACTTTCAGTTCTGATGGGTGGCTGCGAACCGGTGACCTCGCCCGGATGGATAAGGACGGGTACGTTTTTGTAACGGGTCGGCTGAAGGAGCTAATCATTAAGGGAGGTGAAAACATTGCCCCGCGCGAGATAGACGAGGCACTTTATTCTCATCCCGATGTTGTTGAAGCCGCAGCTTTCGCACGCCCCTGCGACAGCTACGGTGAAACTGTCGAGGCGGCTGTTAAAATTCGAGAAGGTTCTGAGTTGACGCCGCTTGGCTTGTCGAAGCTTTGCGAAGCGCAACTGGGCCGTTTCAAGTCCCCCGATGAAGTTCATATTTTGCCGGATCTTCCAAAGGGGCCATCCGGAAAAATTCAACGAAACAGAATACTTGAGATCGTCAACGAAAAGACGGGTAACTCAAAGACGTAGCCAACCGCGACTTTGTTTCTAACAAAACGCTACTACCGCTGTACCGATTGTTAGGGTCAGTCAGATTCATAACGCGGGCGCTGAATTTCCTTGCCTCTATTGGCAGAAATGCTGGTCTGGCTGCCGCCATACTCTCCACTTGCTCTTGTACATCCACTGATGCAAACTTGTAGGTGGAGGAGGGTGCCATGACATCCAAAACCGCAGGTTCTACGCCACCGGACAAACTGACGCCGCAGCAGCAGGCTGTGCCCAAGGTCAATAAAGTGACTGCGGGCGATATTAAGGCTTCGCTGCAGGCCGGGTTTTCCGATTTTCTGGCGCGCCCCTTCATGAGCGGCTTCTTCGGCCTGTTCTACGCCGTTTTCGGAATTCTTTTGGTTTGGGTTTTGGTCTGGCTCGGCAAGATCTGGATGATCATTCCCGCCATTGTGGGCTTTCCGCTGGTCGCTCCTTTTGCCGCCGCCGGGCTTTATGAGATGTCTCGCCGGTTGCAGAAGGGAGAACCCTTCGGCTGGTCGGAAATCCTCACTGTCATGGCCAATCAACGCAAGCGTGAAATGGGCTGGATGGCCTTTGTCACCCTGTTCATTTTCTGGGTGTGGGTTTACCAGGTTCGGCTTTGGTTGGCGATTATCCTGCAGAATGCTTCCTTCTCGAATTTCGATGGATTTTTGCACACGGTCTTCTTTACGCCGCAGGGCTGGACCTTCCTTGCTGTTGGCACCTGTGTCGGCGCATTTCTGTCGGCTGTCCTGTTCTCGGTGACCGTCATCGCCATGCCCATGCTGCTTGACCGGGAAACCAATTTCGTTTCTGCAATGCTCACCTCCCTTCGCGTCGTCTCGGAAAACCCGGTGGTCATGCTCACCTGGGCGGCGATCATTTCGGTGACTATGCTGTTGTCTCTGGTTCCGGCATTTCTGGGCCTGATCTTCACCCTGCCGATCCTTGGCCACGCCACTTGGCATCTTTATCAGCGGGCGGTGTCACCCGCGGATGAATAATACTTCCAGCTATTACCTTGTGTACATGCACGCTTTTTAGCCGCAGAGAAGTAAGGCTCAATTTTCAGATATCTGCCTCCATTTCGGCAATGCGAATGACAGTAGCGCGCCCGGTTTCCTTTGGGAGAAAAGCGGACATTCTCTGAGGCGCAAGTTGGAGGATGTTTCCATTGCTGAGCGCTCGTTTGCTTTCAAAGCAGATTTGTATGCTGGTCCTAACCCAGCCGCTTCTTGAATCTCAGCGTAGCTGCCAGCAGCCCGAAAACCGCAAAGCCAATCATCCAGAGGATTTCCCAGCGCAGTTCATAGAGTGACGCATCGCGCAAAACGACGCCGCGTATCATGTCCATGAAGTGGGTTGCCGGTAGGATCTGCGCGATGATCTGGACGGGTTGTGGCATGCCATCAAAGGGGAACATGAACCCTGACATCAAGATCGATGGCAGCAGGACGAAAATGGTCATTTGCATCGACTGCAGCTGGTTCTGAGCGAGGGTTGAGATAACTAATCCGAGCGACAGGCTGGCGATGATGAACAGCAGCGTCACCACCAGTAGTGTTCCCAAACCTCCGTTTATCGGGACATCAAACAGGACGTGCCCAAGGCCTAGAATGATCGCGACCTGAACAAGCCCAAGAAAGATGTAAGGAATGATCTTCCCAACCATCAATTCAATCGACCTGATCGGGGTGTTGATCAGCATCTCCATATTGCCCCGCTCGCGTTCCCGCACAATGGCGGCCGAAGTAAACAGGATCATCGTCATGGTCAGGATGACCCCAACGAGACCCGGAACAATATTGACCGCAGATCGCTGTTCGGGATTGAAGTAGAGCGTCACCTCGAATGTGGGCACCTGCCGGTTCGGCGGCAGTTTCAGAAGTTCGGTCAGAGGCATCGTCCGCAGGGACTTGATCGCGCTTGCGACCATCGTGTCCGAGCCATCGACGATCCAATGTGCGACAGGCCGACTGCTTGTCTGATCTGTCGCGTCGGGCAAACCCAGCCCGACGGAAGGGCTGCGCGCAAGTCGGTAGGCCACATCGGGCGGTATGATCAGAGCGGCGCGTACGCGGGATTCCGTGATCGCGCGTTCCGCCTGCTGCGGGGTCGCAAGCTCTTCGGTTATTGTCACGACCTGCGTGGCCTGAACCAGTTGCGCCAGTGTGCGGGACAGTTCCGTTTGAGACTCATCCACAAGCGCGACAGGTACATGGCGCAGGTTGGTGTTGATCGCATAGCCAAACAACAGCAACTGGATCAGAGGAATCATGATGACCATGGCGAAGGTCATCTTGTCCCGCCGCAGCTGGAGCAGTTCTTTTTTGAGGACGGCAGCGATGCGGCGTGGAGAGATCATTGTTCCGGCCCCCGTGTCGCGCTGACAAACACGTCTTCGAGGTTTGGCCGTTGAGGCGTTAGCGACAGGTCTTGGAACGCACCAAGCTGGGCGCGCAGCATTTCCTCGGGCTGAGGTTCAGATTTGTCCACCAGCACGCGCAGCCGTGAGCCGACTTGAGCGGTCGACAGGATCTTGGGTTTGCCATCCAGTTCATGTTTGACTTTCCGCAGGTCCGGGCCTTCAACCTCGACGACGTCGGCCTGCAGATCATCCATCAACTGACGCGGAGACCCGTCCGCCTTTTTCACACCGTGCTGAAGAATGGCCAGTCGGTGACACCGCTCCGCCTCGTCCATGAAATGGGTGGACACGATCATGGTCGCGCCCTGATCGACCAGATCAAACAATTGCTCCCAGAATGTCCGGCGGGTTTCCGGGTCCACAGCGGATGTCGGTTCGTCCAGGAACAGAAGTTTCGGGCGGTGCATGACGGTGGCTGCGAGGGCCAGCTTTTGCCTCTGACCTCCGCTCATGCTACCGCTGAGTTGATGGACATTTGTTGTCAGGTCATAGGTGTGCAGCAACTCGTCGATCCGACCCTTGGCCGTTTTTACGGGTATGCCGTAGATTTCAGCCGCGAATCTGAGGTTCTCCAAAACTGTCAGGTCGCGATAGTACGAAAAGATCTGGGTCATATACCCGATCTCATTCTTCAACGGCTCTGCCGCCTCGGGCATGGACTGCCCCAGCACCGAAATTGACCCGCTGCTGGGGGTCAGCAGCCCGGTCAACATACGCATTGTCGTGGTCTTGCCGCAGCCGTTAGGTCCGAGAAAGCCGTAAATCTGGCCCGTTCTGATCTCGAGGTCCAGATTGTTGACCGCAACATTATCCCCGAACTGCCGGGTTAGCCCCTGCGTCGAGACAACGACATCATTCATGGCATGGGGACCTGCACAGGAACGCCAGCGGGCAAGTCGGAGGATGCGGCTGGCAGATTGATCTCGGCCAGATAGACAAGACGGGTCCGATCATCCTTGTTCAACCCATAATAGGGAGTGAATGACGCGTCGTCGCTGATCCATCGGACGACCCCATCCAGAGGGTCTTCTAGCCCGTCGATGCGTACTTCGAGCTTGTCTCCAGGCTTTAGTTTGACGCGATGCGGTTCCGGAACATAGACGCGGGCATAGGGGGTCTGCCCGGTGACCATCACTGCTACAGGGCTTCCCGAAGTAACGCGTTCCCCAAGGTTCCAAGGCAGCGAATCCAACACACCGTCACGGGTGGCAACAACGGTTAGATTATCCAGAACGGTTTGCTCTGCTTCGACGGCAGCCTCTGCGGCTTTCACATTGGCCTCGGCGACGGCCAAATCTTCGGGTCTGGTGCCGTTTTCCAGTTCCTTAAGGGATTCCCTTGCGCTGGCCAATTCAGCCCGCGCGGAATCCCGCAAAGCCAGATCGTTTGCAACCTGCGCCTCGGTCACAACGGAGTTTTCAACCAGTCTGGCGTTTCGGTCATAAGTGGCCTCGGCATCGGCCAACCGCGCGACGGCGCCGGCAACCTTTGCCTCGGCAATCGCGATCTCTTCTTCTCGCGGCCCGACCTGCAGCTTAAGGAGCGTGGCTTGCGCTTTCTCAAGTTCCGCCTGGGCCAGATTCAGCTTTGCGGTCTGCAATGTGGCGTCGAGTTGAACCAGCGTGTCACCTGCCTTGACGACGGTTCCTTCAGCGACCGGCAAATCCACGACGATTTCGTTGGCCGTTGCTGTCAAAGCCACGCGATCGCGCGCCAGTACACCCAGAGCCACACTCGTATCAGAACCGGAACACCGATCTAGAACAGCGGGCAGAGCCGCCACGAGTATCAATGGTATTGGGATCGTCATATTCAGCAAGGCTTACCTCCCGTGACTGGCCTCCGAATGTGTTGGGTCATTTCTCGAAGCATACAATCAGAAAATCCAATTTGTATATACGGTCCTACCGATACTCGAGTGGCTACCCTTGGTCACTTGAAGACCCGCCCCAACCATTCCTCCAGTTGCTTCCCGATCAGATGCGGATCGTCTTCTTGAAGGAAATGAATGCCTGCTCCGATGTCCACAACCTCTAAGTTCTGAATGGTTTGGCGACACCAAGCGACCTCGCTAGGGCCAATGGTGCCACCGGGTGTGGCGTGGAACATCAACATTGGAGTCTGGGTCTCACCCAGCCAATTGCTGTAGGCGCTGACGATGTCATGAACGTCTGTCGGAGTGCCGTCGATTGGAATTTCGCAAGGCCAGACCCGCACCGGTTTGCGGCTGCGTGCAGAGGGGAACGGAGCGCGGTAATGCGCCATCTCTTGTGGTGTCAGGTCGCGCACAATGGCGCTTGGCAGGATTTTCTCGACGAACATGTTGAGGCCTGAAATCATTACCCACCCCAGGCCGGGTGTCCGCATCATGCGGAATCCGGCGCGGAAGTCGGGTGGGAAACCGGCCCAAGTCATCGGACGTATTACGCCTTCCATGAAGGCAATGCCGCGTACGTTTTCAGGATACCTGTGGGCATAGTGGAACCCCAGCGCCGAGCCCCAGTCATGGATGACAAGCGTAACGTTCTTCAACCCCAATGCCTTGATGAACCCGTCCACGAAGGGTACGTGGTCAACAAATCGGTAAGCAATGTCCGGCTTATCCGACTTGCCCATGCCGATCAGGTCCATCGCAATCGCACGCCCCTGACGAGCGGCATAAGGAATAATGTTGCGCCATAGATAGGACGAGGTGGGGTTGCCGTGCAGAAACAGAACCGGGTCGCCTTCGCCTTCGTCGACATAGTGGATTTGTTGCCCGTCAACCTCGACATAATTTGAATCGAATGGAAAATCGGGTGAAATTAACTGTGCGGTGTTCATTAAACTGCCCTTTCTGAAATGCGTGCGTCAGCAATCAAACCCAAAGCTGCGTTTCTTCAGGTGCGATGCGCGAAGAACGCGCGAACGGATGCGGTAAAGGTCAAGCCCATGCTGATGATTGCGATGACAAAGCCAATTACTGCAGTGGCCGGGATCGAGGCCGGAAAATCAATGGCAATCGCGGCACGGATTCCGGTGATGCTTCGCTTGAGGATCGAAGCGACGATGCAGGCGAAGGTCAGCATGTAAGCTAGCATCGTATAGAGCATCAGGTTGGCAGCTTGCGGGCCTGCCGGTTCTCCAACCTGCAGCCCATAAAACTGGAATGCGGCGAAAAAACCAAAGGCCAGCAGGATTTTGAGCGCGTTCAGAATGAAAATCACGCGTAAGGTTGCAGGCTTTGATGCCCCGGTTGTTGGGTCGATGGCGGTCATTTTTTTCTCCCCGTCAGGTTGAAGCGGCTCGGACACGCAGTATTTGCCGCTGCGCATTCGCAATGCTATCCATGCGGATAGGAATCAATTACTATCCGCATGGATAGAAAAGGCAAGGGGAAATCTGTGGCGCGAAAACGTAAGACGGATCACGACAGCGCTGTGGCGGGTGCGCTCGACCTGTTTTGGCGGCGGGGCTACCAGGGCGCCAGCACGCGGGAACTGGAGCAGGAGACGGGGCTGACACGCTTTACACTGCAAACCACTTATGGCGGGAAAGAGAAGTTTTTCCTCAAGACCTTAGATGCCTATCTGGATAACGCGGAAGCTCGTCACTTTCCTGACTCTGAAACCTTTTCTTTGGACGATCTGGCCGACTGGTTCAGAGAGATAGCCTCCGCCGAACGTATGCCAAAGATAGAGGATGCAGGTTGCCTTGCTTTCAACGCGATCAGTTCGTTCGATCGCTCCGATTCCGAAGTCAACGACCGAATTGAGAGATATCTCACCGCACTGGAAGGGCGGTTTGTTGCAATTTTGAGCCGTGCAAAAACCGAGAAGGCAATCCAGAGCGAAGTTGAGCCGGAGGAGGCCGCCAAACTACTGATTTGTCTCTTGTTGGGGCTCCACACGATTATGAAGGCGCGGACATCGGATCAGTTTCCTCAAAGTTACGCCGAGGCCGCGGTAGGGCTTGTTGAAGGGTGGAAAACACCGTTGGCTACACCAGAATCGTAGTGACGTTGGGATGTCAAAAACGATGGCCTGAATAGCAGCTTTAAACGTGTGGCCTCTGGAGCCAATGTGCTAGCAGTCACTTGAGATAGGGACGGTTCGCGCATCTGTTTGGGCTGGTGGCGTTTTGATCAGCCAGATCTATTCCGCGAGTTTTTCCAACGCAGAATAAGGTTGGCGGCGATAGGCGCCCCGATGATGACAAGCACGATACGCGTCAGATGGTGGGTGATTACAAAGCCCAGATCCGCACCAGAGACAATGGCGAGAACCGTCATCTCAGCCTGACCGCCGGGGGCGAAGGCCAGGAAGGCCTCGACCGGCTGGCCAAGGCCCAGCGTGGTTACAACAGCGGTGAAGAGCGCGGCCAACAGGGCTAGAACGACCACATAGGCAAAGCCCGCCGCGACAACCTTGCGCAGTTCAACCCAGGTGACCCCGACAAACTTAACGCCAATCCCACAGCCAATGAAGAATTGCGCGACGAGGATGGCTTCGCGAGGGGGGCGGGTATGAATGAAATCCCCCAGTGACAGCGCAGCCGTCAGGATCATTGGCCCAAGGATGGAGGCCCCGAACAGGCCGATCCGCTCACCACCTTTCCAGCCGATAATGGCAGCCAGAACCATTAGTGCCAACTCATGCACCGGCAGATCGCGTGCGGGCTCGCCAATCGGGTTGTTCAGTTGGGCGTCGTAGAACACGGACAGGAATAAGGGTGCCAGAGTTACGATGATCAGAACGCGCGTTCCGTGGATCAGGGAAAGGGTGCGCGGATTTGCACCGGCTTCGGTGCCGAAGATGATCATGTCCTGTAGCCCGCCGGGCATCGCAGCATAAAACGCGGTCGTTTGATCAAAGCCCCAGAACTTTCGAAAAAATGGCACGCCGACCAACGCGATCAAAAGGATGAACAGCGGGACCAGTGCTATCGACGCTGCCATCTTTGGTAATTCACCAAACAAGTCCGGCGTGATCGACGCCCCTACCGCCACGCCCAGGATTGTGCGGGCCGCGACCGAGACCTGACCGAACCCCTCCAGAGGCGCATGGGCCAAAGCCGCAATCAGGCAGGCGGTCATTGGTCCGAATAGAAACGGCAGTGGCAAGTCCAGTGCCCAGAAAACTCCGGCGCCCAGCACAGACAGACCGAGTGTATTGGCCCTCTTCGTCAGAAGGGAAGTTGAGATTTTCTGGGTGGGCACAATGCAGGTCCCGACGTTGTTGACTCGATATGTATCCAAATGTATACAACTGGACTCAAGATCGCAAGAGAGCCCGTTATGACTATTCAAGACGACCCGTTACAGCCTGGCCCGCAAGGCAATTCCGCGTATCAACGCCTGTTGGACGAGATTCGCGAAGGCTCCCTTCTGCCGGGTGAACGCCTGCGCGAGATCGAGCTGTCCGAACGGCTGGGTGTCAGCCGCACTCCGGTGCGCGAGGCGATCCGGCAGTTGGAGGCTGACGGGCTTGTCACCCATGTTCCACGGCAGGGTGCAACGGTGCGCAGTTTGGATTACGCCGAGGTTATGGAGCTTTATGAGATGCGCGCCGTATTGGAGGGCACGGCAGCTCGTCTAGCAGCGCGGGCGGCGTCGGATGTCGAACTGGATGAGTTGGACGTGCTGAATGACCGCTTGGCCGAGGCGGGTACCGGCCCGGATGCAGCGCGGATTAACCGAATATTCCACGCCACGCTTTTGGATGCGGCAAAGAACCGGTTTCTCGCGAAATCCATGTTGTCCTTGCAAAAAGCGCTGTTGATCCTTGGACCATCGCAATTGCTGGACAGCGAGCGGTCTGAGGCGGCAGTGGCGGAACATCGGCGCGTCATGGCTGCGCTGAAGGCACGTGATGGTGCTGCGGCCGAGACAGAGATGCGCGCACATATTCAGGCGGCACAACGCATGCGTATCCGCGCCTTGCAAGAGCGCGATCGAACAACCGACGACAATCAGTAGGTAGACAGGATATGGCCACCCAAAAGGAAGCTTACGATATCGCTGTGATTGGGGGCGGCAATGCTGCACTCTGCGCGGCGATGACCGCCGCCGAGGCCGGCGCTCGCGTTCTGATCCTCGAAACGGCACCGAAACCCTATCGCGGCGGTAACTCGCGCCACACGCGCAACTTTCGCTGTATGCACAAATATCCTCTGGGTCCGCTGGTCGAGGAATACGGTGAAGACGAATATCTCTCCGATCTTCTGAAGGTCACTGGGGGTAAGACCGATGAGCACTTGGCCCGCCTGGCGATCCGTACCTCAGAGGAATGCCTGCCGTGGATGGAGGAGCGCGGAGTCCGGTTCCAGCCGTCTTTATCCGGGACTTTGTCTCTGGCGCGAACCAATGCCTTTTTCATGGGGGGAGGCAAGTCGCTGGTGAATGCATACTACAGAACAGCAGCGGGCCTAGGCGTTGACGTGCTATATGAAGCCGCAGTGACGCATTTGGAACTGAATGGCGATCGGATCGAATGGGTCGATTACACCTACGAGGGCCAGTCTCATCGCATCACGCCAAACGCGGTCATCGTTGCCTCGGGCGGGTTTCAGGCTGATACGGATTGGCTTACTCGCGCGTGGGGCGAACCTGCAAAGAACTTCCTGATCCGGGGGACTCCGTATAACCGAGGTGTAGTGTTGGCGGACCTTCTGGACCAAGGCGTTGAGAGTGTCGGCGATCCAACCCAATGTCACGCCGTTGCGATCGATGGACGCGCACCGAAATTCGACGGCGGTATCGTCACCCGTCTGGATTGCGTGCCGTTTTCTATCGTCGTGAACAAAGACGCAGAGCGGTTCTATGACGAAGGCGAAGATGTCTGGCCCAAGCGCTATGCAATCTGGGGGCGTCTGGTGGCGGCCCAGCCGGATCAGGTGGGCTATGTCATCATCGACGCCAAGTCGCTGAACCTGTTCATGCCGTCCGTGTTCCCTCCGTTAAAGGCGGACACGCTGGAAGGATTGGCCGCGATGATGGGCCTGCCCGCCGACAAGCTGACTGCGACGGTAACCGAATTCAATGCGGCCTGCGGCGACACCAGTGGATTTCACCCGACCGAGCTGGACGGAGTGGCGACCTCTGGCCTGACCCCGCCCAAAACCAACTGGGCCCGCCCAATCACCGAGCCGCCTTTCTACGGCTACTCGCTGCGAACTGGCGTCACCTTCACCTATCTCGGATTCAAGGTCGACGACACGGCCCAGTGTTCGACCCCCACAGGCAAGATCAAAAACCTTTGGGCGGCTGGCGAAACCATGGCCGGGTCGATCCTTGGGCAAGGCTACCTAGCCGGATTCGGCATGACAATCGGAACCGTTTTTGGACGCATCGCAGGACGTGAGGCTGCCGCTTATGCAAACTGAACTGATCCAAGAAGCCCGCCGTCAGGCAGAGATTTGTAACGCCTGTCGGTATTGTGAAGGTTATTGCTCGGTCTTCCCGTCACTGCATGCCGAGCGCGCATTTTCGGACGGTGACATCACGCAACTGGCCAACCTCTGTCACAACTGCCGGGGGTGCTACTACGCCTGTCAGTACACGGCTCCGCACGAGTTCGATCTGAACCTGCCCAAAGTGCTGGCCGAGGTGCGTCGGGACAGTTGGGAAAGCTTCGCCTGGCCGCAACCCCTCGCGCGCCGGTTCCATACGCATGGCGGGGCCATAGCCTTGGCACTTGTGATTGGCTTTGCCCTGTTGTTCTGGGCAATTCGCGCCATTGGATCGAGCGGAGGGGAGGGGTTCTACACTGTCCTGTCGCACAATGCGATGGTCGCGATCTTCGCGCCCGCGTTTCTTCTGCCGCTGTTCAGCATAGCCATCAGCTTCCGGCGCTATTGGGCTGAGGTTGGCGGTAAACCGATCCAAATGGCTGACGTGGCGGCTGCCTTCAAACGCGCGGGCAAGATGCAGGACTTAGCTGCCGGGCATGGAGAGGGCTGTAACTTCGAGGACGAAGACCGATTTAGTCAGGGTCGCCGACACATTCATCACGCTATCATGTATGGGTTTCTTCTTTGCTTTGCGTCGACCTCAGTGGCGACGGTGATGCATTATGGCTTCGGTATGCATGCGCCTTACGGGTTCTGGTCTTTGCCCAAACTTTTCGGGGTTTCCGGGGGTATACTGCTGACAGTGGGTTGCGGCGCCATGGCGTTTCTTAAGCAAAAGTCGGATCGGGATCTCGGTGACCCATCGGCGTGGGGTGGTGATATCGGCTTCATCTTGCTGCTTGGGTTTGTTGGGTTGAGCGGGCTTGTTCTCTACGCGCTCGGCTCAACCGCTCTGATGCCCGCGCTGCTTGCCATTCATCTGGGGGCGGTGCTGACGTTCTTTTTGCTGATGCCTTATACCAAGATGGCCCATGGTTTCTATCGGCTCGCGGCTCTTATCAGGGATTCGCAAAGGAAACGGGGCGCCTAGTTTTCTGAGAACGCGTCAGCGCAAGTTACAATCGACGCTAGAAATAGCGTCGATTGTTTGATGCGTTCTGACCGCAGCGAGGGGATCCTCGTTCTTTCCGCCCGGCGATACTTGAGGAGAACGTCATTTCAGCCGGGGCTGAAAACCATACTTGACCTTGGGTTCTCGTTCGGTTTCCTGAGCGGGACAGCCGCTGGTTCCGGAATGCTATTAATCGCTTTCTTCAACAGTATCGGCCTAAATGGGCCGTTATTGTTGGGCACCGATGCTGTGATTGGTCTGGTCAACGTGTTGACGCGGTCGGGGACGTTCTACGGGTTCGGGCTATTGGACAAGAACCTGATGTTGCTGGGCTTGTTCATGGGGGTGATTACGGTCCCCGGAACATGGCTGGCGAGTCGTCTGGTCCATCGGATGGGAACACGTATTCACAACCATCTGATTGAGGCGCTTATTGCGATTTCTGGGGCGCTGTTCATTTTGCGAGCAGTCACTTTCACCGGGTAACAACCCCAAGAGTCCGAACAAACGGCTATTCTGAGGGCTCGGCGTTGTCGTAAATAACGTGACTCTGCATGACGTGACAGCCAACCAATTGAACTCGGAAATTCGGTTGGTTTTAGAAGAACGATCAATTTTGATTTTCGCGGGGCGTGGCCCGAGATATTCCCCACAAGACGGACATTGGCCGTGTGTCGGCATGCAGTAGCGCAGCATGCCTGGCTGTCTTCCGGGTTAAATCGAGCGGTGTCTATGACGATTGGTCGATCCTGCATGCGAATGCGAAGTCAAAGAACAAGGGCAGTACGAATGACGTCATCTGGTCACGTGCACGGCACAGTGTGCATGCCGAACAACGCGTGCCGCGGTTGATCCAAGCAGATAATCCTGCAAGCCGGGTTGGTGACTTGCGACCACGATGCAATCGACATCATGTGACGCTGCATAGTCGAGAATACCCCGGCCAGCGTGTCCTTCGACGATCTCGATGCAAGCGTTTGCGAAGCCATCCAACAAAGGCCTCAGCCGTTCTGAAGCGACAGCTTTGACGCGTTCCAGATGACCTTCAGGCAGCAAGTCGTTCGTATACTGAGGCAGATGTTCAATGACATGCAAAAACGTGATGCGGCCATCGTTGGAATTGAGCGCATGTGCAACTTGAACGGAGCTCGCCGTGTCGCGGTCTCCATCCAATGAAATCGGGACGAGAATGTTCTGATACATTGCCTGTAAACTCCTGATCAGGAAAAGGTCAACGGCTTGGAGACACTGTTTTCGCACCTTCAGGCCGTTGAAGTTTGCCCTGCAGCATCGTCGAGAAAAGCGCTGCAGGGCGGGGAGCGTACACCTACGCAGCCACGAACAGATCCTTGTACTGGTCGCGAAGGATGTTCTTTTGGACTTTGCCCATGGTGTTCCGGGGCAGTTCATCCAACAGGATCAACTGACGGGGATGCTTGAAACGCGCGAGGCTTTTGCAAACTGCAGCTTTCATCTCTTCAAGGTCCGGGGTCTCGCCCGGCTCGGCAACGATCACGCCAAGAACCGTCTCGCCGAAGTCGGGGTGGGGTACGCCCACTACCGCGCTTTCCAGCACACCGGGCTGGTCATCCAGCACAAGCTCGATTTCCTTGGGATAAATGTTGTAGCCGCCCGAGATGATCAGGTCTTTATTGCGGCCAACAATATGGACATAACCATCCTCGTCTATGCGGCCCAGATCGCCGGTGATGAAGAACCCGTTCTCGCGCAGTTCGGCGGCGGTTTTTTCCGGCATCTGCCAATAGCCCTTGAATACGTTGGGTCCGCGCACCTCGATCTCTCCGATCTCACCCTGCGGAAGGGCATTGCCATCAGGGTCGCAGATTTCCAGTTCGACGCCAGGCAACGGGAAGCCGACGGTGCCCGCACGGCGCTCTCCTTCATAGGGGTTCGAGGTGTTCATGTTGGTCTCGGTCATACCATAGCGTTCAAGGATGCGGTGGCCTGTGCGCTCCTCGAATTGCACGTGAGTTTCCGCCAACAGCGGGGCCGAGCCTGAGACGAACAAGCGCATATGCGCGGCGAGTTCCTTGGTGAAACGATCATCGTCCAGCAGGCGGGTATAGAAGGTCGGTACGCCCATCATGGTAGTGGCCTGCGGCATCCGCCCGATGATCTCACCCAGATCGAATTTGGGCATGAATACGATGCTGCTGCCCGCAGCCAGTGTGACATTGGTTGCCACGAATAGTCCGTGAGTGTGAAAGATCGGCAGCGCGTGCAGCAGCACGTCGTCGGATGTAAAGCGCCATTCCTCGATCAGCGTTTGTGCATTCGACAACAAGTTGTTCTGGGTCAGCATCGCGCCTTTCGAGCGGCCCGTCGTCCCCGAGGTGTAGAGGAACGCCGCCAGATCGTCACCGTCGCGATCAACGGTTTCAAAACTGGCAGGCATGGCTGCGGCCTGATCCATCAGGCTGCCGCTGCCATCGGCGTTCAGGGTTTCCACTTGCGCCCCCAGTTGCGCGCCAACGGGGGTAAGTTTCTCCTCACTTCTGGCGTCACAGACAATCAGCGAGGCCCCGCTGTTTTCAATGAAATAGGTCAGCTCATCCACCGTATAGGCAGTGTTGAGCGGCAGGAACACAAGACCCGCCTGCGCGCAGGCAGCATAGAGCGCCAACGCTTCGGGTGATTTTTCAATCTGCGCCGCGACCCGGTCACCGGGCTTCAGACCCAGTTGGATTGCCACATGGGCGATCTGCGCGGCTGTGCTCAGAAAGTCCTGATGCGTGACGGTTGACCCGTCGAGCAGATGCAAAAAAGGTGTGTCTTTACCAGCATGAATGCCGAACAAACCGTCATAGAGAGGATTGGCCATAAGGTTTACCTTTCTTGTGTCGTAGGAAGAGAGATTGACGCCGCAAGCGACTTGACCTCGGACGAAGCGATGATCGAGCGGGTGTTGGCAAAGTCTTCGTGGTTCTGGGCCACGCGGGTCAGGTCATAGAGATAGTTGACCATGGTGCCGCCGGACTGAGAGCGACCCTTGTCCGAAGTATCGGCATCGGCATGAACCGCATGGACCATCGCGCCATTGCCCAGATGAAACCGTGCCACCGGATCGAACGGCAGATCACCCCTGCCTTTTGCGTTCAGTAGGTAATGCGCCGCCAGCGCCTTCATCTGATCGGGTTCTTCGATGCCCCACTCGATACCTTCCCGGGACAGCCACTTGGTCAGTCCCGGAATCGGTGACAGGGTGACAAATGTCTTCAGTCCTGACAGCTCCGCTGCCAGATCCGATGCCACCTGCTTGATGAGCGAATTGCCGAACGAGATGCTGGCCAGACCCGCCTGACAATTCGAGATCGAGTAGAACACCGCGGTATCAGCCTGTTCTGCTGGCATCGGGTCGCGGTCCTCGGCAAGCAGGGCCTGAACCGATCCGGGAGTTCCACTGTTCAGAGCGACCTCGACAAAGATCAGCGGTTCATCGGGCATCGATGGGTGGAAGAATGCGAAACAGCGCCTATCGGTGGGTTCCAGCCTGCGGCGCAGATCATCCCAACTGTCGATGGCGTGTACGGCCTCGTAAGCGATGATCTTCTCCAGAATATGTGCCGGGCTTTCCCAATTGATTGGGCGCAGCACCAGGAAGCCACGGTTGAACCAACTGGCGAACAAGTGGCGGAAGTCCAGATCCAGCGCCTGCAACTCGGGCTCTTTACCGCTCAATCGCAGCAAATCGGCGCGCATCTGAACCAGAGCGCCAGTGGCGCCCGGCACTCGGTTCAGGCGGCGGATCAATTCCTGCCGCGCCGGCTCTGCCGCTGCGGCAAAACTGCGATAAGTCGCTTTTGATGGGTTTCGCTCGTACTCGTCCAGAGACGAGCGCACCGCCTCGGGGTCGATATTCATGGCCGAAGCGAGATAGCGGAAGAATTCGAGCTTTTCGTTATCGCTCAGCGTATCGAACCGGGTAAGAATCGCTTCGGCCAACGCCAATCCGGAGGTTTCCCCAGCCGACCCTACAAGCGTATCGGCCAGTTCGGTCAGCGGGCGACCGTCGAGGGCAGCCCCAGCCGTGTCCCGACGGTGACGCCGTTCGAACACAGTTGAGAGAAGATCGGCGAACAGGGTCATACCGATGCCCCCATCACCAGATCGGGCAGCCAAGTCGCCAAGCCCGGGAAGAGGCACAGCAGGACAATCGCGATCACCATGCAGGCTACGAAAGGCAGCGAGCCGGTCAGGATGGTTTTCAGAGAGATGTCGGGCGCGATGCCGTTGATCACATAGAGGTTCAGGCCAACCGGGGGTGAGATCAGGCCGATCTCCATGTTGATGGTCAAAACGACCGCGAACCAGATCGGATCAAAGCCAGCGGTGGTGATGATCGGCAGCAGGATCGGCGCGGCCATCAGGATCACGGCCACTGGGGGCAGGAAAAACCCGGCGATCAGAAGGAATACGTTGACTGCGCCCATCAACACCCAGCGGTTCACGTCCAGCGTACCTATCCATTCGGCAATCGCCTGAGTGATGAACAGCGAGCTTAGCATGTACGAGAACACACCGGCAGCGGCGATGATGAACAGGATCATCACGCTTTCCTTGGTGCTGTCACGCAGCACGACCCAGATGTCCTTGGGGTTCCACAGTTTGTAGATGATCATCGCGATCATAAGGCACAGCAGGGCACCAACGGCGGCCGTTTCCGACGGTGTGGCGATGCCGCCATACATGGCATAGAGCACACCCAGAATGATGCCGAGGAAGGGCAGCACACGCGGCAGGATCTCGAACCGTTCACTCCAAGTGTAGCTGCCGGATCCCAAACGGGTGGCGTCGCCGGATTTCCAAGTGGAATAGAGCGACCAGGCCATGAACAGGCCGACCAGCATCAGACCGGGGATTACGCCGGCCAGAAACAGGCGACCAATCGAGGTCTCGGTGGCGATGCCGTAGACGATCATGGTGACTGAGGGAGGGATCAGGATGCCCAGAGTGCCTCCAGCAGCAATCGAGCCTGCAGCAACGCCATCCGGGTAACCACGCTTGCGCATCTCGGGGATGCCCATTTTTCCGATTGCTGCGCAGGTTGCGGGCGATGAGCCTGACATGGCGGCAAACAGGGCGCAGGCGCCAAGATTCGACACGACCAGCCCGCCGGGGACACGGGTCAGCCAGCGTTCAAGGGCTTCGTACAGGTCCGCCCCTGCCCTCGTTGAGGCTATCGAAGCCCCCATGATGATGAACATCGGGATCGACAGAAGGGCAAAGTTGTCCAGTTTGCCGAACAGGATTTCCGGCATCAGCTCCAGCGACCGAGGGCCGTCGAAGACGATCAGGAACCCGGCCGAGACGATCAGCAGACCGATGGCAACGGATACGCCAGAGAACAGAACAAGGATGGTGGCGATGGCGACAATAGCGCCGAGCAGAAGGGGATCCATCGGCTTTACTCCAGTCCGAAGGGTTTATCGATGCCAAGCAGGACGGCGACGAGGTCCGCGATCAACTGCAACAGCAGCAGTCCAAAGCCGACCGGGATGGACAGGTAGGGAATCCACAGGCGAACACCCCAAACAGTGTCGGATTTCCAGCCGCGCTCCCATGCGAAGTGCCAATACTCGTAGCCGTAGAACAGCATGACTGAGACAATGGCGATGGACAGGACCGAGGTCAGGATCGCCATGAAAAACCGCGCTCGCGGGGCAAGTGAGATCGGGATCAGGTCTACATTCACATGCCCGCGCAGGCGCTGCACATAAGGCAACCCAACCAGAGTTGCGGCGATAACCAGATAGATGACCGCTTCGGTCTGCCAGATGGTCGAGCCGTTCAGGACAAAGCGCACAACGATCATCTGGCAAGTGATGGCGACGGCGGCAACGATCATGCCTGCGGAACACCATCCGGCCAGAGTTGAAAGCGCAGCGACAAAGCGAAGAAAGGGATTGTTCCCGGTGTGGGAAGCAACGGCAGAGCTAGGGCCAGCCATTTGCGCCTCCTGTGATTGAGATGCAATTGAGTCTGAAGATCAGAACTGAGATCAGGTGCCGGGCGGCAGCAGGGCCGCCCGGGCATGGGAGGGTCACTCGACCGCCAGCGCCTTGTCCAGCAGGTCCTGCCCGTCAGAAACTTCTTCTACGAAGGCTTTGTAGGATGTTTCCATCGCCAGCGCGCGCCAGGCTTCGAAATCCTCTGGTGTCATCTCGGCAATCTCGACGCCTGCTTCGGCGAAGACTTTGGCCGAGTTGGCGTCTTGTTTCTTGGCTTCTTCCAGATAGTAGGCCTGTGCCTTCTCAGACGCGGCCAGCAATGCGGCCTGCTGATCTTCATTCAGCCCGTCGAAAGTGGATTTGTTCATCAGCAGCGGCTGATACATGAACCACAGCGCCACATCGCCCGCCGGGGTATAGCAGCTGACTTGTTCGTAGATGCGATAGCTGACAAAGGACGAGGACGAAGTATTGGCCGCCTGCAGAACACCTGTCTGCATGGCGTTGTAGATTTCCGAAGATGCCATCGACGCGATCGAGGCATCTGCTCCGGCCAGCATCTGTTCGAACGACTTGCCCGCCGCTCGGGTCTGTAGACCGGCTACGTCTTCGGGCTTGGTGATGCACCTGTCTTTGCCCGCAAAACCACCGGCCAGATAACCGTGGACCAGAACCATCACGTCATCTTCAGCCATCTTGGCCTCAAGCGCTTCCATGAAAGGCGAGTCTGCCAAGCGAGCTGCGTGATCGTGGTTCTTAACCAGACCCGGCATTAAGGTCAGGTTATAGGCTGGCTGCTGACCTCCGGCATAACTGAGCGGCAGAACAGTCATATCCAATTGCCCCCGGCTAAGCGGCTTGTACTGCTCGCGCGGTTTGAACAACGATTTCGAGCCGAAAATTTTGATTTCCAGATCGACATCCGCCGCGGCAACCTCATCCGCAACGATCTGTGCAACCTGATGTCGGATGTCCTTGTTCGACCACTGATGAGACAGGCGTAGCTCTTCTGCGGAACCCAGTGTGCCCGCAGATGCAAGCGCCAATGCAGCGACGGCTGTTTTGAACATGGCTTTCATTTTCTCCTCCCTTTTTCAAACCCGGGCTTGCCGGGGATGAATAGAAGCATAGGGCGGTTATGTTTTTTAAGTCAACATTTTTGTATACAAGATTTGATTTCTTGAGTTCTCACTTGATCGTGAGTAAAACAGAAACCTATGGACCAAAGACTTGCCGACACCATTGCTCAGGATCTGGAAGAGCTGATCTTTGACGGGACATTTTCGGATGGTGACCGTCTGGACGAAGTCAAGCTGGCCGAGCAATTTGGCGTTTCCAGAACACCACTTCGAGAAGCATTTCAGAGGCTTGCCCTGTCGGGGTTGGTCGACCTCATTCCGCGCCGGGGGGCTTTTGTCCGACAGCCCGGGCCTGTGGAACTGATGGAAATGTTCGAGGTCATGGCCGAACTCGAAGCCGTTTGCGGCCGGCTTGCCGCGCTTCGTATTTCAGATGGAGCCCTGAAGGACCTCACTGACGCTAACTCCAGATGTCAGATGGCAGTCGATGCCGGTGACCCGGACACTTACTACCTCGAAAACGAACGGTTTCATCGAATCATATACAACCAGTCTGGCAATTCCTTTCTGGAACAAGAGGCGTCCAAGCTGCACAGACGGCTCAAACCCTTCCGGCGGCAACAGCTTCGGTTTCGGGGTCGCATGGCGCAGTCGATGTCCGAGCATGAAGACATTGTGCGTGCTCTCGACAGTGGCAACCCTGACGAAACGGCAATTGCGCTACGCACTCATGTCGCGGTGCAGGGAGAAAAGTTCCACAACTTGATGGCGTCTTTGAAGAGTGCATCCGAGTAGCGCATTAATTTGCTGCCCTGACTGTGTGCTTGGGCAAAGGGTCTACCAAATCCGCTCACGCTCTTTAGGTCTTCCAACATTGTGATGTGAATCGGACGGCTCAAATGGGCCGCCGCACAGGATATCTATGCGGCGGCTTGCTTTGTTTACTCGACGATTTCGCTGTAGTCGCCGCGAACCTGTACCATGACTGACACGTCATCAGAGTCACGGTTGCGCCAGAACCAGCCATGCTCACCGGCAAAGGCCGCTTCAATGGTACCTTCGGCACCGGTCGATCCACGCCCCTTTTCATAGGTGATTGAGTTCCCGCCGCCATGACCATGCAGGTCGAAGTTGACCCGACCGCCCGTCACGACCATACGATACTCGGCCGCTGCACCTTCTTCCATGACCAGCTTCCACTCAGCCGACTCTCCAGGTGTGAGAGTAAAGCTGGTTTCATCCTGCCAGACCTCGGCTTCTTGCGCATACACCGACCCGACAAACAGGCCAAGAACGTCGTTCAGCAAGCTCGACTGATCCTGGTTTTCAAGTTGCCGGTCGGATTCGGCTTTGTCAGCAAGTTGAGTTTTGATTTCGCCCATCTCTTGCAGTCCGAGCACTCTGCCCACGCCTGTCAAGTCGATCCCGTATTCGGCCGGCAGAACCACCGTGACAAGGATCACAGCGGCGGACGCGCCTGCAATGACGGTCGAGCGGATAAGTTGTGCCGAGCTTGGCAGTTCCTCAAGACTTGGTCTTTCTGTGTTGAACATGATTGAACTCCTTTACGCGGCGACAAAATAGCCGGTGATCTGATAACCCATCAGGATGAACCCGAGGGTCATCATGACAACGTTTACGCTGTAAGCTTGCTGGAAGAAGTACGGGCTTTTGCGCCAGAACCCCATGACGATGAGGATGATCGCAAGGGCCGTAAGCTGGCCAAGTTCCACACCCACATTGAACGCCAGCAGATTGGCAAGAAGCCCTTCTGGAGCGATATCGTAGTCGAGGATTTTGGCCGCCAGACCCATGCCGTGGAACAGGCCAAAAATCAGCGTCGCAGCTTTGGTATTTGGCTGGAACCCCAACCAGCGCTGGAATGCCCCGAGATTGTCGAGCGCCTTGTAGACAACCGAAAGGCCGATAATGGCATCGACTATATAGGCGTTTACGCCCCAGCCGAACCACACTCCCAACAGCATTGTCGTCGAGTGACCGACCGCAAAGAGGCTGACATAGATGCCGACATCCTTGGCTCGGTAGAGAAAGAACACGACGCCAAGCAGGAACAGGATGTGATCGTAACCTGTGACCATGTGTTTGGCCCCAAGATATAGGAAGGGGATGATGTTCACGCCCCAGATTTCCTGGATATAGCCCGCATCGCCTTCAGTGACGTTATGAGCCAGCACCTGAGACGTACTCAGGGCCAGACTGGTAGTTATTAGGGCAAGAAGGAGCGTCGCGCGCCTGTCCAGACCCCGAATGATAAGATTCATGGATAATCTCCGTTGTTGTGTGATGTCGAGAGCCCGATTGGGGCGACGTCACACGCGCGGAGGTCGTTCTATGCCATTGTTTCTGTAAGGGCCGCCGGGCACCCTGTCGAACGCCCGGTCATCCGGGAGCGAGGCCAATGAAAGCGCATTGCCCGAATCGGGGATAACCATTTGGCTGTGGTCATGATCTGCACCGTCATGGCTGTGCCCGTGCATCGCCCACAACAGATCTTCTTCAAACCCGTGGGTATGCCCGTGTTCTGCAATTATCTGCAAATGCTCCTGCACGGTTTCGATCACGGTTGGCGCGTGGCCCGAAATTGGCTGCAGTGACCACACAACCATTGAAAGGCAGAGAAAGGCTGCCATCGCATTCCGCGTATATCTCTGAACTGCCCTCAAGCTTTCGGTTGCCTCTGTGGTCTTGTTATATCCCCCCGGGGGGGTTATCCTGATGTATATGACAAAACCACAAAAACACGCAACCCACCCCGCACTTATAGCTCGGCTTAAACGCGCTGAGGGGCATCTGCGGTCCGTCATTGCAATGATCGAAGACGGCAAACCTTGCGTCGAGGTCGCCCAGCAGATGCATGCCGTCGAAAAAGCCGTAACCAACGCAAAACGTATATTGATTCACGATCATATGGATCATTGCCTGACCGGCGACAATTCCCATGATCTGGATGAGTTGCGCGCCATTTCCCGGTATCTCTGAAATGTTTGACATCCTTAAAGACCGTACCTTTCGCCACCTTTTCGCGGCGCAAGTCGTAGCGCTTTTGGGAACAGGGCTGGCCACTGTGGCCCTTGGCCTGCTTGCCTTCGATCTGGCCGGAGACCAGGCGGCGATGGTGCTGGGAACAGTCTTTACGATAAAGATGATCGCCTATGTGGGCGTGGCACCGATTGCAGCAGCTGTTGTGACCCAGTTCCCCCGCCGTGCAGTATTGGTCACGCTCGATTTGATCCGTGCGGGAGCGGCTCTGTGTCTGCCCTTCGTGACGGAGATCTGGCAAGTCTATGTGCTGATTTTCCTGCTGCAGTCAGCTTCCGCCGCGTTCACGCCGGCCTTTCAGGCCACGATCCCAAGTGTGCTGCCGGACGAGGCTCGCTATACCCGAGCCCTCTCGTTGTCGCGGTTGGCTTATGACTTTGAGAACATCATCAGTCCGACCCTTGCGGCTCTGCTGCTTGCTCTGATGAGTTACAACACGCTCTTTTTTGGAACGGTTTTTGGCTTTGTTGCCTCTGCCCTGCTAGTGGTTTCGATACTGTTGCCCAGCCCCGAGCCGACCGAGCGCCGAGGTATCTATGACCGCACCACACGAGGCATCCGAATTTATCTCGCTACGCCCCGATTGCGCGGATTGCTTGCGCTGAACCTCACTGCGGCTGCAGCGGGTGCGATGGTACTGGTAAACTCAGTAGTGCTGGTGCGCGGTACGTTGGGTCTGCCAGAAAACGCGCTGGCCTGGACTATGTTTGCCTTCGGGGCCGGTTCAATGATGTCCGCGCTTGTTCTGCCCCGGTTGCTCGACCGCATAGCGGATCGTCCAGTGATGGTTGCAGGCGCTACCGTGGCGACCGCGACGCTGGTGACATTGGCGTTTCTGGTGACGAGTTTCGGCTTGTCATGGCCCATCCTGCTCGGTGCGTGGCTCCTAGTTGGCATCGGTTATTCTGCGGTGTTGACACCCTCTGGCCGCCTCTTGCGACGCTCCTCTCACGAGGCCGACCGCCCCGCATTGTTCGCGGCGCAATTCGCACTCAGTCACGGATGTTGGCTTATCGCCTATCCATTGTCGGGCTGGTTAATGACGCGGTTTGGCACTTCTGAAGCGCTTCTTGTTCTTGCTTTGACTGGGATCACAGGCATTGTTTGCGCCCTGCGCCTTTGGCCCCATGACGACCCTGAAACGCTGACGCATACTCACGAAAATCTTCCATTGGATCACCCACACCTGCAGGGTCAACGGACACATACGCACACTTTTGTCGTTGACGATGAACACCCGCGTTGGTCGCCCACGCTTTGAATTGAGGAAGCCGCACGAAAGCCTAAGCCGCCAAGATGGCGCAAGAAGTCACCGGCGTTATTTGCAGTATTCTACATTTTGAAACCGTAGCGGAGATGGGGCGGAACAGAAGATCTCACGATTTGGGCTTGGCCTGAATGATAGTCTTGAGGGAACTACAAGCCAGCTTTCATCCAAAGATTGAACTTTTGGGCAGGTCAGATGCTAAGTCTGCTTATTCGAACTAACTTTCAATGTTTTTGAGGAGTCACAGGGGCAGGGCAGCCCACCCCTGTCGCGGATATCAATGAAAGATCAATTGCTTTCCGGAGTGTACCAGATTGGTGACGAATAGGCGCGTTCCTGATGGATCAGTTGCGTATTTTCCGGCAAGTCAATGCCATAACGCAGCTTGTCATATAATACCCAGCGCGGGGTGGGTATCTCTAGAACCCGAGCATAGTAGAAGGCGCGCTCGTCCGGGTTGAATTCAGGATCGGTCCACACAGTGATCAACTCAGATGTGCCGATCGTGTTGCTCCAGCTTGCGCTGTCCGGATCCACGGTATTTCCGACCTCGGGCAGGTTGCCATCCGCATCTAAGGCGCGATCATCTGACCAGGCGACGTTGAAGACCTTTTCCTGCAGTTCTCCATCCGCATCCAGCCAGCCTTTGACGACCTGAACACGATCCAAGTTCGCACCGATCGGGTCGCGCAGGGCGCCGATCAGGAACTTCGGCGCATCGTCTCCCTCGCGCGGGCGCAGGTCGCTGCCCATGGGGACGCCCTTGGTATAGCCGACATCGGCAAGAAAGCGGGTCTCAAGGTCCGTGTCATCAAAATCCCACCCGCCAAAGAAACGCAGCCCGATCCGAGGGCCTGTTGTGGCGTAGGTTTCCCGCCGCTTGAACGCGTCGAAAATGGCTGAGCGCGTGTTCTCGGTGGCCCAGACAGCCGTGTAGCCAGAGGCGACGAGCAGATCCCCGGGAATCTCGCCCAGATCGTTGGCGATAAAGGGGTGCTGAATTCGCGTGGCCGACGGCTCAACGCTGACGGATTTACCAAAGAAGTTGTCTTCTTCGGCGGTAGCCAGTGAGGTATGGCTATCGGTCGCGCCGCCCATGCCAAACTTATAGGGGTTCACGCCGAACTTCTCTTCCAGCATCAAGCCGCGCTTCAAGGCCTCGCGCGCATATTCGCCCGCCAGCATGTCATCGGTTTTTAGTTCGGTAATATCGAGATTGCCGACATCCCAGTTCTCGTAATCCGCAAACGGATCATCCGGGCTGAGGTAGGGGTGGGCCTCTCCATCACCCTTGATTTGAGTGACTTCGTAGTGGGGCTCCCATCTTGCGCGGTTCTGAATGTATTCCTCATCCACTTTGCCGCCGTGATAGGTGTCTTCGATTGGGAACATCCAGCCGTTTGACAAGTTGCCGTTATGGGCGAAGGCAACTGCTCGACCGCCTGTCTTGGCTTCATACTCTTCCAGCCATGCGTAAAGAGCCTTGGGATCAGTGTCACCGTAGGGCGGCTGCGTAACTGGTGGGACTACCTGAAGCGCGCGGATCGGCCCATCGCGCAGCATGACATTTCTATGCAGGTTGAATCCTTTGGGGACCGAGGTCCATTCAAAGCCGATGAAGGCGGTAAAGTTGCCCGGATCGTTATGCTGTTCAGCCGCCAGCACAATATGTTCCCACGTGAAGGCAAACGCATCGGCGCCGGGGCTATAGGACTCCAGCAAAATCTCCGGCAGGGTCATCTGCGAGAAATTTGTAATGATGTCGAAGGCCGTTTTTCCGGCCTCTTCGCCACCCGCTTTGTATCCTTCATACCATTCCAACCCCTTCGGGTCCGAGATCACTCCGGGTTTGCCCGCTTGCAGATCGGGTGCGAACCCCATCAGGTCGGTGTGATCGGTCAACACCATCCAATCCAGAGGTCTGGCCAGCCTAACGGGTTGGCCCGTGGACGAAATGACCTGTTCCCCTTTGGCAAAGCGCCACGCCTCGTCAGGAAGCAATGTGTTACCGAACGCCCCGGCATCCAGTGACAATCCGGTATGCAGATGAGTATCGCCCCACAACGGGCGTTCCGGAAAGGATCGGTTGGCGTAGGGCGAGAACGGACGCTCGGGAAAGGTACCCTCGGCGGCTTGTTGACTGGGGACCGCGTCGGCAAAGGCGCTGAACGGCAACAAAGCCAAAGTTAACAAACAGGCAGACAGTCGAAGCATGTGAATCTCCCCTTTCACAGATACCGCGATTCCAAGTTTTGGAATAAACATAAAGAAATATTCTATTGTGATGATATCACTTTGTATCGTTCACGTGTGAAAAACTTGGCCAGTCTTCTGGTAATGGCCGTCAGCGGTCCGAGCGAAGGATTGCAATCAACTGCTCGGCTGCCTCCGAAAGAGTGTCTTCGTCGAAGGCCGCATAGCCCAGCAAAAGGCCTTGCATCTTTTCGGGCAAAGCGCACTGGGCAGACAGGGCGCTGATCCGAAGCCCAATACCCTCGGCGCGTTTGCTTAATTCAATGTCCGAAAGCCGATCAGTCAAAGGCGCCCTCGGTAGAACGCATAGATGCATACCGGACGAGTCGGCGTGAAGATTCAGCAAATCGGAAACGGGGGCTAGGGCGTCAAGCAAATGGCTTTGCCGCCGCGCATAGATGCGCCGCATTCGACGCAGGTGCATGGCAAATTCACCGATATCCATGAATGTGGCTAGGGCTGGTTGCGGGATCAGCGAGGCGCGCGGCCCGACACGGTCGAGATATGACCGTGTGTTGGGCAATAACCTCTTGGGAACAACCAGATAGCCGATCCGCAGCGCTGGGCTGACGAGTTTGGAGAAGCTGCCCAGATAGATCGTGTTGGTCAGGCCGTCCAGCCCAGACAGGGAAGGCAACGGCTGCCCACGATAGCGGAATTCGCTGTCATAGTCGTCTTCGATTACCATCGTTCCGGTTTGACGTGCCCAGTCCAGCAACGACACTCTGCGGGGCATCGGTAGGCTGACCCCGGTTGGATAGTGCCTCGAGGGTGTGACGATTGCGGCATCAATACCCGCAGGTAGCCGCGCCGCATCCAGCCCATCCTGGTCGATGCGGATCGGATTTCCGGTATTCCCCGTGTCGGCGAGGATCGAATGCAGTTTGGGCCAGCAGGGATCTTCGATCGCGATCTGCTTGCCCGAACCAAGCAGGCCATGAAATACCACTTCGAACGCTTCACGTGCGCCCGATGTGATGACAACCTGACCAGGGTCGCAGGCCAAGTGCCGCCACGCCGCCAGATGGTCCGCGATTGCTTCACGCAGCGGATACCAACCCAAGGGATCAGGGCGCGCCAATAGCCCGGGCGCCGGGGCGCGCCAAGCGCGTTCCAGATGGCGGGCCCATTGCCTGTTAGGCAGCAAGGATTGATCCGGCAGGCCGGTTTGAAAGGGGCGCCATGGTTCGGTTGCAGGCCCAGCTGGGCGGGGCAATGGCTGTGGCTGTGACAGATGAGTGATCTCGTTGGCCACATAAGTGCCGCTGCCTTGTCGGGTGACCAGATACCCTTCGCTGATCATCTGATCGTAAACAGCTTGTACCGTGGTTCTCGAAATCGACAACTCGGACGCAAGGGCGCGACTGGCGGGCAACCGTGCACCAACCAAATTGGGAGACGCTGAAATAAGGTTGCGCAAAGCCTCAAGAAGTTGCGCCTGCAGTGATGTTTTCAGCGAAGCATCCAGCGAGATCGCAAACAGATCACGATTTAAATTGGACTTAGAAAAAGTTTCATAATTGGACATTTCAAAATAACCAATATCCGGGCATCAAGGCCTCAACAAGAACAAACCCGAGCTATCAAGATGACCGAGACACTGACAGTCACCGACAGAAGCCGCCTGCGCCGTTCACATGAACGGGGGCATTTCGATCGCGCAACGATCAACAGCATTTTGGACGTACAACCTATGTGCAGCGTGGGATACGTCATAGATGGCAAGCCTTTTGTGACGCCGACGCTGCAATGGCGTGAGGGCAACCATGTCTATTGGCATGGTTCCTCGGCCAGTCGCGCCTTGCGCAATTCGCGAGATGCGCAGGTCTGCCTGTCGGTCGCGATTTTGGACGGCTTTGTTCTGGCCCGGTCCGGGATGCACCACTCGGTCAATTCCCGCTCGGTCACACTGTTCGGCACGGCGGTCACGGTAGAAGACCCGGCGGAGAAACTCGAAAAGCTGGGCCGATTTGTGAACGGGCTGTTTCCGGGGCGTTACGAAAGCCTGCGACCCGATCACGCGCAGGACCTCAAGGCGACCATGGTGCTGGGTATGGAGATTTCAGAGGGCAGTGCCAAGATCCGCACAGGCGGCCCCAATGATGAGGAGGAGGATTACGACCTTCCCATCTGGGCGGGAGTGATTCCTGTCCACACCTCGGTTGGCAAACCGATACCAGACCCCAGAAACATCGACGGCGTACCACTGCCCGAGCATGTGCAAACGTTTCAGCTATAGGGCGGGACCATGACGGAACTTTCGGTAAACCTGAACGTTGCGGCCTTGTTGCGCAATCGGCGAGAACACCCGTGGCCGGATCTTATTGATCTGGCCCGGATTGCTCTGAACAACGGCGCGGCGGGAGTGACTGTGCATCCCCGGCCGGATGAGCGCCATACCCGGCCCGACGACGTGCGCGCGTTGAGGGCTCTGCTTGATGCAGAGTTTCCCAACCGGGAATTGAACGTTGAAGGCTACCCAGACGCGCGGTATCTATCGCTTGTCCACGAGGTGCGAGCGGATCAAGTTACACTGGTGCCGGATGATCCTGCACAAGCAACCAGCGATCACGGCTGGGATTTCGAAGCCCAAAGCGCGATGCTTGCTGATGTGGTCGGCACGCTTAAGGCGGGCGGCCACCGAGTGTCCTTGTTTGCCGATCCCGACGCGGACCAGATGACCCATGCGGCGCAAACCGGAACTGACCGGGTAGAACTATATACAGGACCGTTCGGCGGGGCCTACGACGATTCAAGTACCGAAAAGCGAGAGTTGGATCGTCTCGTTGCCGCCGCGACCGCAGCTGAAGCGCATGGTTTGAAGGTCTACGCCGGCCATGATCTTACGGTTGGTGGCACGGGTAAGCTGGTCTCCCGTATCCCTTCGATAGCCGAAGTATCCATCGGCCATGCGCTGTTTTGTGACGCGCTGACCTTTGGGATGGCGGAAACTGTCCGTCGATATTTGGGTTCTTGTGCCATCGGTCGCGGCTGACATTCAAACACAGCACTCTTCGCGTTTCTTCAGACGGTAGGCGAAGCCCAGTTAATGTGGCGGTTCGGTTGTCTTTGGTACCACTGGTTCGGCGGCGTGACCTTTTCACTGCTATTTGAGCATGCCTTAACGGCAATTCGCCTGCATATACTGGTGAGGAAAGATACGCTGTAGTACTCCCTTTCCGGTATGGGAATGCTACGGACAAACCCAAGCGAGAACGGGCGAATATCGAGCAACAGCGTCAGGTTTCGGTGCCGTTTGCTGATCGGCGATACCGATAACCCGCTGCGGGTGCAGGTGAAACTGGAGGCAGGCCTGAAGAAATACGGGTTGTTGTCCCAGCAGAACTTGGGCCTGATGATGAATCTGTTGGGGCTGACTCCGCCTCAAGGTGCCTTGGAGGGGCTGGACGGTGTTCTGACTGGCCTTCGTACGCGCGAGTTGCTGATAGCTTTGTTAAAGCAGAAATGCATACGTGACCTCGTTATATTGTTGATCGAGGATGGCCATTGGATAGACAGCGCTTCGGCAGAGCTTTTGGCCGCGATGATCAAGGAGACAGGTCTTTCGAATCTCTTGATTATCCAGACACGGCGTCCGGAATACACACCGGGCTGGCTTGGCAAGGCCGGGGTTTCAACCTTGGCGCTGGAGCCATTAGAGATTCAGGAGTTTTCGACTTTAGCGCAAAACCGTCTAGACGTGGATGCTCTGCCTGATGGGTTGGCGGAACAGTTAGCCGACCGTGCGGGCGGAAACCCGCTATTTGGCGAAGAAATCCTAAGTTTTCTGCTGGATCAGGAAATACTGCATGTCGAGAATGGTAGCGCTCAAATCGAGGCGGATATCAGCGAAAGTGGGTTGCCGGTAACGATGCGCAGCCTACTGACGGCCAGAATAGAGCGATTGGAGCCCGATGATCGCGCCTTGCTTCAGGCTGCAGCGGTCATTGGCCGCCGTTTTGATCCAGGTTTATTGTCCCAAATTGTTGAGAGCGCTGATCTTACCGGTGCGGCTTTGCAACGGTTACAAACGCATGACGTTCTGTATCGCGAGCCGAACTCGTCGGACTACATCTTCAAACACGCGATGCTACGGGATTCGGTTTATTAGAGCCTTGTCACGTCGCGTCGGTCCGAGCTGCATCTGGCGATTGCAGACGCTTTGGTGCTGCGCAACGCCAACCGGCTACAAGAAGCCACTGAGGTCTTGGCCTATCACTACGGTCAGTCGGATCGCGCGGATCAGGCGTTTCGCTACAGTACCATGGCAGGGGAGAAATGCCTGGACATTTATTCTCTGGACGAAGCGAACCGGTATTTCGTGACTGCGCTAGAGCTGTATAAAGCCGACCCAAGCTGCGCCACAGAGGCGGAATTCGCCGGGTTCATGGCCAGCTTCGCGCTGTGTTCCAACATCTCATTGCGGGTCAGGACAATTATTGACCTTGCCGACACCGTGCGTCCGGTCCTGCACAAAGCCGGCGACAGTCAAGACCACGCCCTGTTCTTGCATCACTACGTGTCGTGTCTGGTGTGCAACGGAAAGTACTACGACGCACATTGGGTTCAGCAAGAGCTGACAGACATGGCCGACCGCCTGAAAGACCCGACTTCAAAAGCCTATGCCTTGGTGAATGAGCTTTCGGTTTCAATCTATCATGCGCCAATCGACAATTATCGCTTCGAGGCTAAAAAACACGAGGCCGAAGCCGAGTTGGACAAGATAGACGATGCCTATATCCACAATTTCTATCTTGCCACGGTCGGATGGAATGAACTGACCCGAGGCCGGGTCGCCCGCGCTCAAGCAACGTCGGAACGGATGATTGCGCTGGGGGAAACCAAGAACGATCCGCGCGCCTTGGGCTATGGCACCGCGATGAAGGCGCTGATCGCAATGGTGACGGATGACTATGAACTGGCGCTGCAAATGGCAGAGAAAGCCCGGGCAGCCTCGCGAGTCGAATTCGAGCTGGCGATTGCCGAGGCGGCAAGAGTGGGTGCCATTGTGCCGCTTGAGAAACCCGGCGCGCTAGAGGTGGTTCAGGGCCACATTGCGTCTTGTACAGAAAAAGGCTGGGCGCTGTTCACGTTTGGGCCAGCGACGATGTTGGGAGTGGCCTATGCGCTGAACGGTCAGATTGCAGCCGGGCTGCGGCAGATTGAGGGGGCTATTCAAAAGCGTACAAACGAAGGCACACAGGTGTCGGCTGATTGGGCGCGCCTGTTTCTGTGTGAGATGTATCTAGCCATCCTGACCGGTGAAGGGTGCGGTTCCCTGCGGGTTCTGCTACGAAATTTCCGATCAATACTTTGGGTGATGCTATTTGGCCGGAAAAAGTTGATCTCCATGGTCGAGCAGGTGCGCAGTAACCCGCAATTTGACCCCAAAGGGCATTACATTGCGCGCTGCGATATGATCATCGGACTGCTTTACAAAGCCAAGAAGAAAAAGGCGCAAGCTATTGATCACCTGAGCAGAGCCCGTGTCATCGTGGAAACTGCGGGGCGATCACCCATGCTGACGCGTATCGACACAGCTCTGGCCGAGTTGGCCTAGCGGTGCGCCCACTGTCTGCATGTGGGCCACTCAATTAGGCAGACGGTTTTCTTTCCTGCTCTTGATGGCTGAACACCAGTTGGTTTGACTGGGTGTCGGACCGGAAATCCGCTGCGCGACTGGACAGTGCATAGTAAAACCTCTGCAAGCCGGGTTCGATATGTTGCGCCTGGGCCACGCAGTCGACGCAGATATCTTCGATCTGTTCGTGCGGTTGGCGGTTGCGAATGGCAGTAATCAACGTTTTGTGCGTTGCCTCCAGCTTTTGGAATGCAGGTGTGGCCAACATCTCTTGGTTGCCAACCAGCACATAGACTGGTTCCAGATCAGTTCTGCCCTTGAGTTCGACAAAGCCAGCTTCGAGCATGGCCATGTCATTCTTGGTATTCTCGTAGACCGAACAAGATACGAGAATATCATAATCGACATGGCGGCAGCTTTGTTCGATCCGCGCAGCGACATTCACCACGTCACCGATAACGGTGTAGTTGAACCGGCTTTTCGAGCCGATATTGCCAACGCAGGCACGCCCGGTTGCACAACCTGTCGCCAGCGCAATTGGTGGCCTGCCTTTCATGACGTCCGAAGCGTTGAAGTCCACCAGCGCCTTCCGCATCAACAATGCAGCCAATGCAGCGCGGCACGGGTGGTCTGCAACAGGCACCGGAGCGTTCCAAAAGGCCATGACCGCGTCGCCGATGAATTTGTCGATGGTGCCTCTTTCTTGCAATATCTGGTCACCGATCTTCGAAAATAGCTGGTTCAGCAAGGCAACCAGGTCGGTGGCCGACACAGACTCGGACAAGGGGGTAAAGCCCCTGATGTCCGAGAACATGACGGTGATTTCCTGTGTCTCACCGCCCAGTTGCAGTTGATGCCCTGACCTCTCCATTTCATCCAAAATCTCAGGCGCGACATAGTGTGAAAAAACCTGTCGGATTACGCGTTTTTCGCGCTCGGTTGAAATGAACAGATAACCCGCCAACAGGCCGAAATTGGCCATGCCACCCAAGAGTGGGAATGTGACGTCGAACAGAACCAGTTGGTTCTGGAAGGCCAACCAACTGACGCCAAGAACAATCGCTGCCGAAACACCGCCCGCCACGAATGACGCGACTGCACCAAATCGGGACATGACGACCGTGACCACTAACCCCAAGCTTACGAAAGACAACAGTTCAAGCGCGGCGGTTACGTCCGACCGGCTCAGCATTTCGCCTGTCAGAATCTGTTCCAAAAGCTGTGCGTGGATCGACACGCCTGGAACGGATTCGCCCAAAGCCGTCTGGTGCATGTCGAACAAGCCCGCAGCGGACGTGCCGACCAGAATGATCCGGCCCTCGATTTCTGCACGCAGATTGGGGTTGTCCGGTGGCTGCATTATTCCATCCGCGGACAAATATAGGTTTGGGTTGTCACGCCTATATCTGACCCAGACCTCTCCGTTTTCCGTGGTTGGCAGCCGGAAATCACCGACCTCAACCGCGAGCATGATGCCCGCCTCGTCCTGTGAGCCCTCGGCTATGATAATAGGCTCGCCCAAAGCGACCCTGAGCGCTTCGATTCCCAGGCCCGGCAGGGTCCCGTCTGGGCCGCCCCAAAGGACAGGCACGCGGCGAATAATTCCCATCCCACCCAATGGCGAGACATTGACACCGCCGATGCCAGCAGCGGATCGGTCCAGCGGAGGAGCAGGCGGTGTCCAGTTGGGGACGGTGACCAGCCCGGCCGTTGGCGCTTCGCCGATCTCAATTATGCCGGCCAACGGTGTGACCGGTCTGTCTTCGTGCGAAGGCCGCGCCGCGGCACCCAGAACGACCGGCCAATTTGCAATCTCCAGCCCAAATGAGACGTCGTTGTCCAACTTTTCCGCGTTACGCTCGGCCGTCAGGATACCTGCGAGCGCCGGATCACTTAGCAACCGAGAGGGCGAGAATCTGTCGGGTTCGATGAACAGCATGTCGAAAGCGATTGCGGCGGCCCCGTATTCGCCCAGGTTTTTTACCAACTGCGCCACTAGGGTGCGGGGCCAAGGCCATTGGCCCCAATTAGCCAGCGACTGTTCGTCAATATCAACAACACGCACCGGCAGGTCCGGGTTGTATTCCCGCGGCGACAGGCGTTGCAGAATGTCGAAATAGATCAGCCGCGTCATCCTTACCGGGTAAGGATCAAGAACTCTGATAAAGCACCCGAATAAAATCAGCCCCAGCCCCACAAGCTGAAAAGCCCGTCGTCGCCCTATTCGCTCTTTGGGCTTCCCGGTCACTTTTGCCTCCGATCGCCGCGGTCACCCTTGCCGGACATGGCACGTGCTACTCGGATGTTGCCACGACATCGCCCGAACTCAATTTTTGTCACGGGGCATTTTTTCTTTAGCCTCCGCTATTGCCACCGTTGCCGTCGGTACCGCCACTGCCGGGCCCACCCCCAAATCCACCTGAGCCATCGCCGATCGTACCGCCACTACCTGGGCCGCCGCTGCCCGAGCCGCCCCCAATCGAACCGCCGCGACCGTCTCCACTGCCGCTGCTGGCACCGATATTACCGCCATTGCCGTTGCCGCTGCCGGTGCTTCCGCCAATATTACCGCCATTGCCTGTACCGGTTGCGGGAGACTCACTCCTCGCTTCCGAGGCAGCGCTTCGTTCAGGCCGATCGGGGTCGGAGACTCGGGCTTCCGATCTTTGTGGCGGAGGCACAGTTTCCTCGCCACATCCTGAAAACTCCACGCGCAAAGGTGTCAGCAGTTGTTCTTGGGATTGAACAAAGGGAAATCCGTTCTGCAACGCTTTTTCATAACTCTCCTGATCGACCGGGCGTCCGATGTTATTGTTTTTTGTGGTCGCATACAGGCTGCATTGGCGTCCGGTTTCCCGGCAACCGCCGCCTGTACCGCACATTTCTACACGTCCTTCCAAAACCAGCATGGCGCTTTGCGTGCCTGGTACGACCCAAATATCAAAGGTCGTACCTCTCACGGCCATGGTCGCCGTTGGTGTCTTTATGGAATAGGCCCGCTTTTTGCTTTTTCCGGAAATGAACCGGAAACTGCCGCCCAGGGCCTGTACCGCAAAGCTTTTGGCTTTTCGATTACCTCGAAGCATGGTCACGTCCAGCGTCATGCGCGCGTTCGGGCCAATTGCAATCTTAGTTTCGTCGGCGAAAATCAATTGAACTAAACCGGTGCGGTCAGTGGAAATGGAGTCGCCGGATTCCACCTGCATTCCGCTCTTCAATGGTTGGGATTTTCCCGCGCGCGTAACTTCAGCGCCCTGTTTTACACCAATGACTTTCCCTATGTTGGCCAATACCTGTGAAGGCAGAAGCAAAACACAACAAACAACGAAAAACGATTTTAACCAGGCCAAACCAAACTTCCTTCCCCCAAAGGATAAGTACAGAGCGCCGCGCGCCCACCGCTCGGTTTGTGCCTCAATGAAATATTCAACTTAAAGCTAATAAATCCATGCAAATATGCCTTAAAGTTTGTGTGCCTGGCAAGTTTTCTGTGAAAAGACTGCAAGAAATGGGTTGAATAGCGGTATCTTAACTCAGAGAACGTTGTGCAGAAGCGCCGCTTACAGTCGGGCAAATTCCAACCGACAGTAGTTCCGATTAGGTCGCTATGATGTCGAGGAGGAGATACACACCACAAAATGAATGGGTGCAGAACATCCCCTTATATCCGGGTCACAGGCTCGGATGTTCCAGCCAGCGGAGACGTGGCCCAGTGATCGAAGACGCTCCTTTGCAAACGGAGCGAGAGCGGGATTTCTGTGTATTTTTCAAATTTTTGACGTCAGGCCTTCGCCTTTCCTCACCACTTCGGCACCCGAGTCGGATTACGCATTCTGGACTCATGACCCATTGGTGCCCTGTCGACCGCGTGCTTTACCGTTCAAAATGGCCGGAAACGTGTCTGATCTTTTCTAGTTGCCAACCGTACAGACGGCTCTTGAGTGAGTTTATCTTCTTCAATCGCAACGGTTTGCGAAGGCAAAACGCGCCTTAGGAATGCAGCCTGCGGGATGTTGAATGGTTCTCGGGTATTGCGACTATGACGCGGATTTGGTCGGAGATGTATTGAATGACGAAGGGCTAAGGCTCTGCGTTCCTTGCTGGATGCAACGTAGAACCATTGTCCTCTACAACAAGCGCCGATACAAAATGCGCAGCCGGTTTCTACTGGTTAAGAGTCCTGAGCCTGAGTGAATACCTGGGCACTTCTCTTCGCCGCGAAAATTCACCTACGATATGGGACGCTTTACTAGCCTAAAGACCGATGCCATTCCCTTGTGATTGAGCCGTAAAAACGATGGGGTCGAGGTCCTAACCTAGAATTTTCTCATCAAAATCTGCACACCTTGAGCAGGAGAATTGCGCATTCGCCGGTCACATCTGGCTGCATGAAGCATTTAACAGCAGATACTCTGGCATGGTGCGCTCTTGCGATTGCCTCCGCAATTCTGGCCGCACAGCCTTTGGCTTGGCTTGTTCGAAGCTGGCTTAGCCCGGCTTATGGGTCTTATGGGTATATCTATGTCCTGCTGATTATAGGGTTGGCCGGGATGAGCTTGCTGAGCGGCCGTCCGAAAGACACGCGCTCTCAGATGTCTGCAATTGCCCTGCTGCTTTTGGCGGCTTTAATCCGGTTTTTGGGGCAGGTTCTGGCCGTAAATATCCTTAGTGCCTTTGCTCTTGCATTGGATGTTTTTGCTCTCGTAGGACTTTTGCGGCTCAATCAGCGTCCTTTTGCGCTTTCGCCAATCTGGATGGCCACGCTGTTCCTGTTTTCCTTGCCGGCCGAAGTGGTTTTGCAGCGCACGCTTGGATTCCCGCTGCAGATGGTTTCGGCGGAATTGTCCTGTCACATGCTCAGCGCCCTGTTCTCGAACGTGGTCTGCGACGGGGTGCGCATCACGTTAGAGCAGAAGGACATTCTGGTCGACTTGCCCTGTTCCGGAGCCTCGGGGCTTTTGCTGTCGCTGGCCTTTGTGGTCACCCAAAATGCGGTCATGCGTCCGCACTGGTATGTGGGCGGGTTTAGCCTGTTAGCCGTGATCGGATGCGCCACCCTGGGCAATAGCCTGCGCATTTCGCTTCTGGCGATTGGGCTTGCACGTGATCTGGATGTTATGGCCGAGCCGTGGCACAGCCTCATCGGGTTGGTGACGCTTGGCCTTACAATTGCGCCATTTGCGCTGTTCTATCGGCCCCGCAGTGCGGGGCCACGTGAAAGCTGCCTTTTCACCCAGCCGGCCATCCTGCCGAAACCCATCAAGCCACTGGCGGGGATTGCTTGCCTGATCGGCAGTATTGCCATCGTGTCTCTAAAGGCAAACCCAGTGGATGTTTCCGGTCGTGTAGTAGCACCGAACCTACCCGCACAGATCCAAGGTCATCTGGCGCAGCCCGTGCCCCTGACAGAGATGGAAGCTCAATATTTCGAAGCTTATGGCGGACAGGCGCAGAAGGCTCAGTTTGGCCCGCTGGGATTGAACGTTGTCAGCACGCGCGCTCCGCTGCGGCATTTGCATGCGCCTGAAATCTGTCTGCGGGGCCTAGGCTACAAGGTTCGGTTTCTGGGCACACGCTATGACAGCGTTCCCAGCGCCTACTACCGGGCCATCGGCCGAGGCGGGGACCAATGGCTGGTTGTGGTCAGCTACGTTCCTCAAACCGGACAAGTCACACCCAGCGTCGGCGAAGCGATCTGGCGCTGGTTGAACGGGGCCAGCGGCACCTGGAGCAGCGTGCAAAGGATCACCCCATGGACCTTGGACACTAGATTGCGCGTCCAACTCGACGCTGCTGCGACTTCAGCTCTGGACATTCACACCATCAAAGGAACGGACATATGATACGCCAATTTGCTTTTCTCTTTCTGCTATTGCCTGGGGCTGTGTACGCTCAGCCTGACGATGAGATCGCAGGTCGTTTGATCGGCAGCGGAGCAGTCGGGCAACTGGACCTGCCACTGCTGAAATCAGACCTTTCCGTTGATATTCAGGGTGATATGGCAACCGTCCAGGTGCGGCAGGTGTTCGTAAACCCGTCGGACGATCCGATGTCTGCGGAATATCTATTCCCGCTCAACCAAAAGGCCGCTGTCTACGCGATGCAGATGCAGGTTGGGGACGAAGTAGTTGAAGCCCAGATTCAACAAAAGAACGAGGCTGAACAAACCTTTGAGGCCGCAAAACAAGAGGGCAAAGCCGCAGCCCTTCTGATCCAGCACCGTCCCAATATGTTCACGCAGAACGTCGCCAATTTAATGCCGGGGCAACCGATTACCGTGACGCTCAGCTATGTGCAGGCCGTCCCAAAGGTCGACGGTGCCTATGAGTTGGTACTGCCGCTGGTCGTTGGGCCGCGCTATCAGGGCACGGCGGAATTTGATAGACTGTCCGGGGAAATCGCACACGCGGATTTTACCGAAGAAAGTCAGACACCCGCAACAGTAAGCCAAGTAAACGGCTGGCAGGTTTCTGAATTGCCAGACTACCCGCCTGTACCGCACCTGACGAACCCCGATGCCATTGATCCCGCACGAGTCTCGCTGGATTTGAGCCTGCAGGCCGGTGTGCCCATCTCAAACCTGACAAGCGCGACCCATCACCTGAATATCCAACAGGCTGAGGGTCTGATCAGCGCAACCTTTCAGGACGGGCGGGTCATCGACAACCGCGATCTGGTTCTGCGCTATGGGCTTGGAGGTGATCAGACAACGGCCGGAGTTCTGGCCCATCATGATGAGCGCGGGGGCTTTGTGTCGCTGCTGATCGAACCGCCAAAGATCCCGCAAAAGGATCAGTTTATCGCTCGAGAATTGGTCTTTGTGCTGGACACTTCGGGGTCGATGGGCGGTGCGCCTCTGGATGCCAGTAAACGGTTCATGGAAGCCGCCTTGCAGGGCCTGCGCCCCGAGGATTACTTCCGTGTGATCCGCTTTTCCTCGGGCGCGTCCGAATTCGCATCCCAAGCCGTCCCAGCCACGCTCAGCAACATCCGGTCTGGTGTGCAATATGTGCGCGGCCTTCAGGCCGGGGGCGGAACTGAAATCGACAATGCAATCCGCCATGCCTTTGCGACGCGGCAACCCGCGGATACGTTGCGCATCGTCGTCTTCCTCAGTGATGGCTACATCGGTCAAGAATCGCGTGTGTTGCGCACGATCCGACGGCAAATCGGTGATGCGCGTATCTATGCCTTTGGGGTAGGTACTGCGGTAAACCGCTATCTTCTGGACGCAATGGCCGAAGAAGGCCGCGGCTATGCTCGATATGTTGATCCCACCCAGCGTGCCTCGGACGTCGCCGACACGCTGGCACGGGATCTGAAGTCACCGGTGTTGACAGATATATCTATCGACTGGGGCGGGTTGAAAGTCACCGAAATGGTGCCACAGCGCATTCCCGACCTGTTTGACGGCGGCTCAATCCGGATTTTAGCCCGGTACGAAGGGGGCGGACCCAGCGATATCACGATCAACGGTCTGGTCCAGGGGGGCAAAGCGCAGATGCCGCTGTCACCGATCTTGCCTACAACACCAACGTCCAAAGACGGGCAGAATCAGGGTGCCGCGATCCCCTTAACTTGGGCGCGCACCAAAATCGCGGACCTCGAGCGCGCCATGGCAGTGCAGACCGGTGATCCGCAAAAGCTTGAGGCGCAGATCACCGATCTTGGACTGCAGTTCAATCTTCAGACACGCTTCACATCTTTTGTCGCGGTGTCGAAACAGGTTGTGAATGTCGACGACGTGCCAGCCGAAACCGCGCCGGTGGCCCTGCCACAGGTGGCAGGCGTGGGCGCCGGGGCCTATCCTAAAACCGCGTTCAGCGGATCATCGACGCCCGAGCCGCAAACGATCTTTGGGCTGATAGTCATGATGGCTTTGGGCGCGCTGCGCCTGACCCGCACCCGGAGGGCATCGGCATGAGAAGCATACCTTACAAACTACGCACTGATGCCTGGTGGCTTGGGGATGATTTCATATGGCGCAGGCCGCAGATACAGCCCCCACTTGACCCGGCCAAGGGCAGTATGATCTCTGATCGTGACTTCGGTGAAACTTCGGTGGTGGACGCGCATAGTGAACAACATCCTAATCGTAGATGATGATGCCCGTATTCGTGATGTCGTGCGCTTTGCTCTCGAGGATTCTGGCTTTCGTACAACCGAGGCGTCCACCGGTCAGGATGCGCTGGAGCTATTTGAGAACACACCGGCGGATCTTGTAATTCTGGATATCGGAATGCCGGAAATGGATGGTTTGGAAGCCTGCAAGGAGCTGCGAAAAAGCTCAACCGTGCCGATCCTGTTTCTGACCGCGCGGGATGATGAGATCGACCGTATTCTGGGATTTCAGCTTGGCGGCGATGACTATGTCACCAAGCCCTTTAGCCCGCGCGAGCTGGTGCTAAGGATTAAAGCTATCCTAGCCCGCTCGGCAGACACAAAATCGCCGGACGAGGTCACAGTCTTTCAGGACCTGAGACTGGATCATAGCGCACATCGTTGCACCCTTGCTGAGGCCGAGATCCAGTTGACCGGGATCGAATTCTCGGTGCTGTCGATTCTGGCCAAAGCACCAAGCAGGGTTTACGCGCGCGCCCAGCTGATCGAGCAGGTTTATGGACACAACACCTATCTGTCCGGTCGCACTGTCGACAGCCACATCCGTAATATCCGTCAAAAGGCGCGCGCGCTGGGCTATCCCGACTTGATTCAAACCGTGCACGGGGTTGGGGTAAAGCTGGGCATTTGTCAGTGCTGACCATTAAGCAAAAATGGCGGCCATCTCTTGCGCTGGTGATTGCACTGGTCTGTATCGCCTTGGTGACGCTTCCGATCATCGGCGTTCTGGGCGCCCGACTGTCCAGCAACCAGTTCGCGCGCGAAACCGAGCGCAGCCTTTTGTCCCAAGCGGTTATCTTTGCCGAGCTTTACGCCGCAAGTTTTGCAGAACTCCAGCCCGCGCCGGGTGTTGGCCACCAGTTGTCCGCGGACCAGATCGAACGTCTTGCGCAGGATTTTCATCCCATCCCACCCCGCCTGGATCTGTTTCGCGGACGCGTTTCGCCCCCGCGCCCCGAGCCGATTGCAAATGGTGAACCGCTGGATGTGCCCTATGCGGCGATCTCCACTCAGCTTTCACAGTTGGCAAGCTCGGCCCAGAAAACAACGCTGTCGGGATATGTTTTTCTGGATCACTCCGGGCAAGTCATTGCCAGTAGCGGATCTGTAAGAGGGTCTTTTCTGCATGTGCCGGAAGTGGCGCAGGCCCTGCAGGGAGAAACCGTCTCAGTGCTGCGGTACCGGAACGATCCATCCAAACGACACCTGCTGAACTCGATCAGCCGAGACACCTCTTACCGTGTGTTTGTCGCTCATCCGGTGGTGTTGGAAGATCGGGTTCTCGGCGCTGTGTACCTGTCTCGTACGCCTATGGACCTCCGGAAATTTCTGTTTCAAGAACGGTTCACCCTGACCTCTGTTGCGATATTCATGCTGGTGTCCGCCGCTGGGGTCGGTTGGCTGATGTGGCGGCTGATATCGAAGCCCATTCGCGATCTCAGCAGTCAGAGTCGGGATGTCGCTACCGGATTGAAACCGACCCCCGATCCCGTGCCGCACTATGGAGTGCAGGAGTTGGCGGAATTGGGCAACAACGTCGTGTCCATGGCTTCAACCTTGTCGGAACGGTCTGCGGCGATCGAGACTTATACTAGCCACGTAACACATGAGTTGAAATCGCCCGTCACCGCAATTCTTGGTGCGGCCGAACTGCTGTCCGATGGACCCTCTGCCGTGTCCGGTGAGCGCAATCAGAAACTGGTTCACAATATCCGGGAAGAGGGCCTGCGCATGAACGCACTGTTGGCTCGCCTGCGCGAATTGGCCCGGGCCAGTATCCAAGCTGATCCGACCCCAACGCCACTGGCAGATATTGTCGAAACCGTCTTAGCCTCGTTTCCCGAACAAGTAATCGAGTTGCACGCGACATCAGACACGCACCTGCCTTTGTCCAAAGATCAGGGACAAATTGTTCTGCACCACCTGTTACAAAACGCATTCCAGAACGGCGCGACGCGTGTTGACATAACCTATGAGATGGCCTCGAACAGCCTCGTTGTTGCAGACAATGGCACCGGGATTTCTGAACGAAACCGTACTCGCATCGCGGAGCCTTTCTTCACAACGAGAAGAGATGAGGGTGGTACCGGTCTCGGCTTGTCAATTGTAGTCGCAATTTTGCAGCAATCCGATGCAGTGATCGAAGCAATGAACCCAACGCTCGGCGCCAGTTTTCGGATCAGATTCTAATGCTTCATTGAAAAGCACTGAGGACGGGCAGCTTAGAACTTGCGTCAGCATTCAACATGGATCGCAGTTGCTACATTTGCGTTCAAAGCCAACAATGTTTCCCTTCTGGTCCCGAGAGAAGTCGCAGCAATCCTCAAAAAGCTTGCGCAATTGTCGACGGCTGGCCTGCACTTGGGACTTGAGTGTCGAGTAGCTGATACCCAGCTCAACCGCGTAGTCTTTTTGCGACACGCCCTGTAAGTCTATTTGATGCAGCAACCTACCCATTTCAGATGGCAAAGCATCAATGAACGGTGCCACACAGCCCTCTAATATATGCTGGTCATCTTCATCCATTTCACCGTGCCAAAGGTCGTCCGGATGAACATTCGCGCCCCGCGCTTTGCTCCGATAGAAGTCGGTGATCGTGTTGTTCGCGATCTGAAACAACCACGCTTTCAGGCTCTCGACCTTGTCGAGGTTTCCGATGCTCTTGTGTGTTTTCAGCAAGATTTCCTGAAGTAAGTCTTCAGCGTCCTCCTGGTTCGATACTTTCGAACGCAGAAAGGCCAGCAAGCTGGCGCGGTATTCTGACCAGATAACCTTCAGATCCGGGGTCGTTTGTACCATCAACGCCTCACTTTGTGTCCGCACAAGTTCAGATAAAAACGTTCAGTATCAATATTTTAAGCGATTTCTTCCGGGCAGGTTCGTCTTTTTGAGTTGCCATCCGTCTTACAAGTTGGATCACCCAAGAAGGACTACACCTATGATCAAGATCGTCAGTTTCAAAATCTGCCCGTTCGTTCAACGCGTCGCGGCAATGCTCGAGGCCAAGCAGGTTCCCTATGATATTGAATACATCGACTTGAAGAACAAGCCCGCGTGGTTTCTGGACATCTCGCCCACCGGTCAAGTTCCGGTAATGATAACCGAAAACGGTCAGCCGCTGTTCGAGTCTGACGCAATCGTTGAATACCTCGACGAGATCACGGCTCCGCTGCAACATGGTTTGACGCCCGAGCAACGCGCGACAGAACGGGCGTGGAGTTATCAAGCCACCAAACACTACCTGATACAGTGCAGCACGATGCAGAGCGCCGATAAAGACGTGCTGGACGAACGCATGGCCAAACTCACCAAGTCCTTTGAAAAGGCCGAACGCCAATTTGGACAGGGACCGTATTTCTCGGGCGGGTCCTTGGGGAATGTGGATATCGCCTGGCTGCCCCTGCTGCATCGCGCGGCAATTGTCGAGGATCGCAGTGGCTATGACATGCTTGCAGATTACCCGAAGGTGAAGGCCTGGCAGAAAATGCTTTTGGACAGCGGTATCCCCACGAAATCGGTTCCCGAGGACTTTCTCCAGAAATTCTCGGATTTCTATCTGGCCGAACGGACGTGGCTGGGACGTGGTGCCAATCTGAACGAAGAACCTTGCCAACCTAAACAAACCAAGTCGGGCGGTTGCTGCGGCTGACACTACTCATCAACCCCGTCCATTTGCCATAGGCAAGTGGGCGGGCGTACGGTTGAACAGGGCCAAGTAAGGGAGGTGAGGGCGAAATGGATCATTGGGTCGCGGGCGCTATAGCCAAGATCAATGCAGATGCGCACAGGTCAGCGGATACGCATCTGTTCAAGTTGCCAGTTCCGCACCTGGATGGAGTAGACATCTACCTTAAAGATGAAAGTACACATCCCACGGGCAGTCTGAAACATCGGCTGGCTCGTTCCCTGTTCCTTTACGCACTTTGCAACGGCAAAATCAAAGAGGGTACAACCATCATTGAGGCCTCATCAGGCAGTACCGCTGTTTCCGAGGCCTATTTCGCACGCATGATCGGTGTTCCTTTCATCGCTGTGATCCCCAAAAGTACTGCGCATTCCAAAATCAGGTTGATCGAGTTTTATGGTGGGCAGGCGCATTTCGTAAACTCAGCGCCGGAGATGCACGGGGCCTCAGTGGAGCTCGCTAAATCCATTGGTGGGTATTTCATGGATCAGTTCACCTATGCCGAACGCGCCACTGATTGGCGTGGTAACAACAACATCGCAGAAAGTATCTTTCGCCAGATGGAGTATGAGCCGCACCCGGTTCCGTCGATGTTGGTGATGAGCGCGGGTACCGGCGGAACTTCGGCAACGCTTGGCAGATTCATCCGGTACAAAGGATATGAAACATCCCTGACGGTCGTCGATCCAGAGAACTCAGTGTTCTACGACAGTTACCTGACAGGAGATCGGACGCTGCAATCCGACACGTCCAGCCGGATCGAGGGCATAGGCCGCCCCAAGGTCGAAAACTCATTCCAGCCGGACGTCATCGACCGGATGATCAAAGTGCCAGATGCTGCAAGCGTGGCGACAATGCTTTGGCTGGAAAAACGGATCGGGCGACGGGCGGGTGCGTCCACAGGAACCAACCTTTGGGGCGCGCTGCAGATTGCTAACGAGATGATGCGCGACAATCAGAAAGGCTCGATCGTGACCCTGCTCTGCGACAGTGGTGATCGATATCTGGATACCTATTACGATCCGGAATGGATCAAAGCACATATCGGGGATATCCGGCCATTCGTGGAAGAACTGGACCGTAAGCTAAGCTGAAATCGAGCTTTTCAACAAAGCACCAACTACCTTCACAATATTGGGTTCTTTCCAGACTAAGGAAGCGGGTCATTCTCTCAGGTTTTCAAACCGCTCTGCAAGCTGCAACAGGCGTGAATGGAGAGATTCTGGCGCGGTCTACCAAACTGTGGAAGGATCGGAAAATGTTCTCGGGAAATCTCAGTTCAGCGACCATCGTTAGACTCCGCAGCTCTGCCAATACGGCCAGCGTGTCGAAGTTCAGAGTGCTCCCTGTCAAAAACGGGGCAACTTGGGGCAATACAGCTTCAATTTCACCGGCAAACCGTGGAGTTTGCGCAAGCGCATCGGCAAACGTCATGCCGATCCGCTTTGGCATTACGTTTTTGAAGAAATCTTGGGCCTCAGAAGATGCTAGCTCGGGAACATTCAAGTACGGCATACGTGGGTAGCAAAGAGCGTTGAGCGCCGAGGAAATCGACTTGCGCCATTCCTCAAGTTCCGGGCCGGTGCCATAAGATGACAGCAAAGGCGTGCCATAAGAGTCGAAATGGCGAATGATATCCGTGCTGTCCTGGATCAGCGCCTCGCCATTTACCAAAATGGGTACGGTCAATCTGTCGATCCGGTCTTCGAGTTCAGATGGGATATGTCCCGGTGCCACATAAGCAAGTTGGGGCGATAGCCCCTTTAGACCAGCCAAAATACGAGCACGCACACAGAACGGGCAGGTTTCAAAGACGTAGAGTTTCATTAAACCACCTCAACGCCTTTACAGGTAAACGACGCCAAAGCGTTCTTCGATCAGCTTGAGATCCCGTTCACCGGTTTCGTTCTGACGGGAGGTTTCGGCCATGAAATCTTCGGCCCAGTCACCCGGGAAGATGTAACTGATCAGCTTGGCTGTCTTGTCGCCAACGTTTTTCATGTAGTGGGAGACGCCGCGTGGGCATTGGATACTGGCGCCCGGACCCGCTCGGAAAACCTCATCACCGATTTTGACTTCAAGCTCTCCCTCAAGGACGTGAAAGGTCTGGTCTTCCCATTTATGGTAGTGATCCGGAATGCAGCTGCCAGGCGCAATTTCGCCAGCACCGAAGACATATTCAGACTGCGTATCCTCCTTTCCGGCCGCGACCGAAGTGTATTCGTTTTCGGCCATGAAATACTTTCGGCCTTCATGCCAGCCGCTGATCACGGTTTTCTTGTTGGTGATTTCGGTTTTCTCGGACATGTATTGCTCCGCTTTAGATTCCTCAGCAGGGGAAATGACGGACAGCGGATCTGCCCGCCCCGTTCAGGTCAGTGGCCGTGCCAGATCGAGTAGGCCATGCGCTCCACATGCGCAGACAGGTTTTGGTCATACATGAACCAGTGGCTGAACTCGGGCAGCTTCACCGTTTCCTTCAACTCGTCGACGGTCTTTCCGGCTGCCAGACCTTCGGACACGGCTTTGAAAAGCGCTTCGTTGAAAGCCAGATCTTCTGCCAGTTGTTCCGGTGAAGACATCGCCATGTGCCCTGATATGACCGTGTCGAAATCCAGTTCGGTCGTCACACGGCGCAGAGTGTTCAGCGAACCCACATAATCATGCGTGTTCAGGCGGCCGGGAAGGTTCACGAAGCCCTGAAGGTGCCAGTCGACCGCCATGAGGACCTTGTCTTCCGGCATGTAGATGGCGCTGTTGCACTGGCCATCATTCGAGCCGAAGTAGTGCATTTCGACGATCTTGCCGCCAAGCTCGACTCGGTAGTGATCCCCATCATAGGTAACGTCTGGCTGCACAACCCGGTCTTCCAGATCACGGCTTAAAAGCTCAGTGCATCCTTCATGCGTGATGAACTCTGCACCTTCTTCTTTGAAGATCTGTCCACCGCGCGAATGATCAAAATGGGGATGAGAGTAGAGCACCTTGACGACAGGCTTGTCTGTCAGCTTTTGGATTTCGGCGCGCATTGAAGCTGCGCGGAATTCCTGGTTGGGATCGACAACGATGACGCCTTCTTCAGAGATCACGACCAGACTGGAATAATGTGCCATATGGAACTGGAAGACACCGTCTTTCAGCTCGGTCATGACTGGCTTTAGTTCGTCGTCGGCGGCGATGGCAGCGGTCCCAAGGGTGGCTGCGGCTGCAAGGGCGGTGAAGATGCATTTCATGGCACGGGCCTACTATTGTCTAAGAGGCAATATATCCTTGACGATAGCGGGCATAATGATCGAAAAATGCAAAATAGAGTTTACTAAAAGTATCGAATGGATAAGCTCAGAAAGATGGCCGTTTTCACCCGCGTGGTCGAATTGGGCAGCTTCGCCGCCGCTGCTGCGGACCAAAACGTTACCCCTGCGATCGTAGGTCGGCACGTGGCTGATCTGGAAGCGATGCTGGGTTTACGGCTCATCAACCGCACCACACGGTCTATGGAGGTGACCGATGCCGGTCAGCACTACTATCACGGGTGCAAAACCATGCTGGACCAGATGGCGGAATTGGAACAAGACGTCGCAGATCGAAAGGGTGCCAGTCCCTCGGGGATTGTCCGCGTAGCGGCACCCGAAGGCATCGGTTCGCCATTGCTGCTGGATGCGGTCGAGAGCTTCCAGAAGCTCTATCCGGAGGTGCTGTTCGATCTCGTGTTCGAAAACGATCAGACTGATTTTATCAGTGCAAAGGTTGATCTTTCGATCCGGTTGGCAATCTCACTTGAAGACAGTTCTTTGATTGTCGCCAAACTGATGGACACGCAGCTGAGTTTGTTTGCTGCACCTTCCTATCTTGAAAGACTTGGCGTACCGACTACCGTTCAGGACCTCGACAACCATTCTTGTCTGGCGTTCGGCGGCTCACGCTTCGGCGACAGCTGGCCATTGATGACCAAGGCCGGCCTGCGCAAATTGCGACAACCCTGGCGCTTGGTGGCAAACCAAACCCACATCTACCGAGAGGCGCTGGTTCGGGGGATGGGAATAGGACTATTGCCGGAAGTTATGGCCGCGGATCTGGTTGAGGCCGAACTATTGGTTCCAATTTGCCTTGATAGCCGATTTCCAGATGTCGGCGTATTCGGCGTATACCACGAAAAAACTTTCCAACCCCGACGCGTTCGTTTGTTCCTTGAGCATTTGAGAGAGCACATCCGACAGGCTTAGAGAGGTTTTTTGTTCCTCGCGTGCTCTTTCATACCCGTCCTATGAAGCGCGGAACGGTCCGAAGTTGCCGTTCCACTACCCAGCCCATTCCCGTTGCATCTCTTCCAGCAGAAGCTGTTCCGCTTCGGACAAAGAAACCGCCTGATTCACGATCAGGTAAACAGTCGCGCTTGGCTCGTTCTCATAGGGTGGAAGCCGAAACAGATTACCTCTTGCGGCGTAGGGGTCGGCCAAGTGAATTGGAAGGAAACCGATGCCCAGCCCGCATTCGATCATCCGTCTGACCTCGTTCACTTGGCTGGATTGCCCCCTGACATATTGGCCAATCGACGCACTGGCGCGGAATGCAGTGACATCTCCCATGTGGCTGCCCCCGAGTACATCTGCCGTAAACCCGATAAACGGTTCTCCTCGCAAATCCATGGGGGTAAGGTCGGTCCGGCCCGCCAGATGAGAGTTCGGGCCACAATAGAGCCCGAAGCGCTCGCTCAGCAATTCCGACGCACTCAGGCTTTGTGGGATGACACCATCGCAAAGGCCAAAGGTCACTGAACCGCGTTCAACCATCCGGATTACGTCCGCTGTTGTGGCCACCAGAATTTCCAGTTCTACGTTTGGATATTTCTCAAAGAAACGCGTGAGACGTGCATTGAGGTCTCTGCTTTCTACATGATCAATGGAAGCAATTCTGATTTTGCCGGTTAAAGCCCGGGGGGCTTTTTCAAACGTCAAAGGTAGCCTTGAAATCGTTGAATAAACTTCAGTCGCGCGGTCGTACAGTGCTTGACCCGCCGGGGTAACCGTAAAGCTGTTTCCTTTGCGCATCAGCAGGCGCTTTCCCGTACTTTTTTCAAGGCGCTTGACGGCCAGACTGACTGCGGGTTGTGAGCGCAATAGCTCTTCAGCAGCCTTGGTCATGCTCTCATTCTGCACGACCACCATGAAGGTATAGAGGAGGTTCCAGTCTAGATTACGGGCAAAATCACTCATGCCGGATACCTATAGCATAAATATCGTAAATGATATGTTGAAAAACTATAAATTTGAATAAGGCTCGATGTTCGGGAATCTTCTCAAACCAAGTTCAGCAAACCACCGGGAGGAACTTATGTTTGCGAAATTTGCGATGATTGCCACTGCTGTATCTGCGTTGGCCACTACGGCGGTTTCCGAAGAAAACGTCGTTCGTATGGGCACCGAGGGTTACTATCCGCCGTTCAACTTTTTCGACAGCGCCGGTCAGATCAAAGGCTTCGACATCGACATCGGCAACGCCCTGTGCGAGCGGATGGACGTCAAATGTGAATGGGTAACAACCGACTGGGACGGCATCATTCCCGCGCTGAATTCGGACAAGTTCGACACCATCATTGCGTCGATGACCATCACGGATGAACGCAGTAAAGTCGTGAGCTTCTCTCAGCCCTACTACTTCAACTCAATCCGTTTTGTTGCGGCCGAAGGACACGGTCTGGCCAATGCGCTGCCGGCGGATCTCGACGGTCTGGTCATTGGCACCCAGTCCGCAACCGGAGAAGTTGATATTTTGGAGCAGTATTTCCCGGACAGCGAACTCAAGCTTTACCCCAAGCTCGACGATGCTCTGCTGGATCTGGAAACTGGTCGGGTCGATCTTGTTCTGGCCAGTCAATTCGTGCTGGGCGACTGGCTGAAAACGGATGAGGGCGACTGCTGCGAATTCGTTGGTGAAACCTTTTTGCCCGATACGGCCCAAGGAACCGGAATCGCTGTGCGTCAGGACGATGGCGATCTTCGCGACGCGCTGAATGCTGCGCTAGCCGAAATCGTGGCCGATGGGACTTATGACAAGATCCGCGATGAGTATTTTTCCTTCGACATCATGACCCAGCCCAAGAAAGCGTCCGAGCTTTTGACCAACTGAGCAAATTGGGGTCTGCATAGGATTGCGGACCCCGCAACCGGGGGCGTCACCCATGACGGAACTGTTTTCGCTGCTGGCCTTCGGAGACGCAGGCTGGGGGGATGAATTATTGCGCGGCTTCTGGGTCACAATGGCCCTGGCATTGCTTACGGCTCCTTGCGCGTTGGCGATGTCCTTTGTCGTAGCCTGGGGCAAACACGCAAAGCGCAAGTGGGCTCGCGCATTGGCAAATGGTTACACTACTGTATTCCGTAGCCTGCCCGAAATTCTCACCCTGATCATCATCTATTACCAGCTGCAAAGCCTGCTGAACTTGGCCGTCGGTGTCTTTGTTCCGGATGCAAACATCTCGCTAAACGCATTTGCAGCCGGCGTCGTTGCCTTAACGCTGGTTTTCTCGGCACTGGGTTCCGAAGTCGTACGCACCGCGTATCAGGCAGTTGGAAGTGGTCAGGCTGAGGCTGCCGCCGCAATGGGGTTGCACCGGGCACAAGCCTTTTTTCTGGTGATCTTGCCGCAGATGTGGCGGCACGCAATTCCGGCATTCGGGAACCTGTGGTTGATCCTGCTGAAGGATACATCGCTGATCTCGATCATCGCTGTGAACGACATGATGCGCTACGCCAATATGGCGATCGCCACTACGCGCGAGCCATTCTTCTTCTATTCCATTCTGGCGCTGATCTATGTGGCGCTGGCTTTCATCTCGGGGCAGATTCAGATCGTTCTGGAACGCCGCGCCAATCGCAATCTGGTTGGGGGGCGCTGAGATGTGGTCGCATATAACTGACAATCTCGATCTGTGGGTCGAAGGGCTGCAGAACACGGTCAGCCTGACGGTGTTGGGTTTCATCTTCGGCTTCTTTGTTGCCATTCCGCTGGCCGCCGCCCGGTTGAGCAAAAGCCGATGGCTGTCAGGTTTGGCCTATACCTATATCTATCTGGTGCGCGGCACTCCGCTGCTGGTGCAGATATTCATCATCTATTACGGGTTGGGCCAGTTCCACAAAGAGCTCAAAATGTTGGGTGTCTGGTGGTTCTTCCGCGACGCGTATTATTGCGGTCTGCTGGCTTTCACGCTGAATTCGGCCGCTTACCAGGCCGAAATCCTACGGGGCGGTATTCTGGCCATTCCCAAGGGCACCATTGAAGCAGGACAGGCGCTTGGGTTGCACCGGTTTCAGATTTTCCGCCTGCTGATCCTGCCGATTACTGTCGCCCGGATGCTACCTGCCTTTGGCAACGAACTGGTGCTGTTGCTCAAGGCGTCGGCGCTGGTCAGCGTGATCACCGTGCGCGACCTGATGGGGCAGGCCCGCTATCTGTTTGGTGAAACCTTCGACCTGAGCGTTTTTTACATCGCAGCCGTGAATTATCTGATCGTCGTCCTGTTGATCGAAGCAATCTGGAGACGTCTCGAAAACCGCAACGTCTGGCTAACATATAAAGGATAAGACCCATGAAGCTTCAGGCAGACGATATCGCCTTTGGGCGTGAGGGTGTGTTTCGAACCAAGCCCGGTCCGGATGGTACCCACGTCGAAATGCCTTATTCCGGCATCCACACCTTCATGCGCCGTCGGCCCTGTGTTGATATGGAAGGGGTTGATATCGGTGTCTATGGCATTCCGTTCGACCTGACCACCTCGGGCCGTCCAGGCGCGCGGCTCGGTCCCAGCGCCCTGCGCGAGGCAACGGCGCACCTTGCATGGGGCGAGGTCTGGCCGTGGGGGTTCGATCCGTTCGACATTCTGTCGGTCGTAGATTGTGGTGACGTGCCATTCCGGCGTGGTCAGGTAGAGCAGATGCGCGACAGCGCCATTGCAATGGCGCGCCACATTACCTCGGCCGGGGCCAGCACGCTGATGCTGGGGGGCGATCACTGCACCACTTACACAGCGCTCAAGGCACATGCCGAGAAACACGGGCCGTTGGCGCTGATCCAATTCGATGCGCATCGCGACACCCAGAAAAGCGACTGGTTTGATCACGGAACTTTTGTCCACCATGCGATGAAAGAAGGGCTGATCGACCCTGAACACTCGGTTCAGATCGGCATCCGCACATTTTATGAGGATGACGACCCTATCACCGTTCTCTACCGTGACTGGATGCATGACCACGGCTGGCGCGGCGCGCTGCAGAAGGTGCGCGAGATCATCGGCAACCGCCCGACCTATCTGACGATAGATATCGACAGCCTTGACCCGGCTTATGCGCCCGGCACCGGTACTCCGGTGGTGGACGGGCTGACCCCGAATGACATCATCCAATTTCTGCGCGGCAGCGTGGACATGAATTTTGTCGGCATGGATCTGGTCGAAGTATCACCGCCCTATGACCACGCAGATGTCACTGCGCTGCTTGGGGCGTCACTGGCGCTGGAGTATATTTGTGCCCGCGCAGCCCAGCGAAAGGCCGCGTTATGACCCATCGCGTCGCCATCATCGAGTTCATCAACGAAAGCAACACGTTCACCGTGATGCGGACGGGCATGGCTGACTTTCGCGCTTCGCACTACTTCAAAGGCGACGAAATCCCGGCCAATTTCCGAGGCACCGGGTCCGAAGTCGGCGGCGCAATTGAGGTGGCCGAGGCCTGCGGCTGGCAGCCCGTCTACATCACCGCCGCCCATGCCGAACCAAACGGCACCGTAACCGAGGCCGCGCGGGCTGAGATCACAGGCGAATGTGTCCGCCGCCTGCATGAAAACGGACCCTTCGACGGAGTTTTTGTCGCGCTGCACGGTGCAATGGTGACCGAGACCGATCAAGACGGTGACTGCCAGTTCCTGCGCGAAATCCGGGCCGTTGTGGGGGATGAGATTCCCCTGGCCATCACGCTTGATCTGCACGCCAATATCTCGGACGAGACGGCAGAGCTGGCGCAAATCGCCGTGTCCTTCCGCACCTATCCGCATGTGGACATGCGCGAAGTCGGGGTCGAAGCATGTGAGCTGCTGCACCGGGCGCTGGAGGGTGAGATCGAGCCAAAGCTGCTGATCCGCCGCCCGCCGATGCTGTTGGGCTGCGACGACGGGCGCACGACCGAAAATGGCCCGATGTGCCACTTGCTAAAAGATGCGGCAAACGAAATGCAGACTCCGGGCATTCTGAACGTCGCGATCAATGCGGGCTTTACCGATGCCGATGTCTGGGCGGCCGGGCCGTCGGTCCTGGTGACATATGACATGGTCAGCATTGTCAGCGAGGCTGCTGCCGCCTGCGCCGGGCGGATTTGTGATCGTATTTGGTCGTTTCGCGATCATTGGGATCTGCCAATTCCGCTCGAGGAGTGTATCGCGCAACTCAAAGCGGCGACCCCCGCCAAAGGTTCGATCGTGGTTGCGGATTTTTCAGACAATCCCGGCTCGGGTGCCTACAGCGATTGTACCGCGCTGATCGCCGCAATGCTTGAGGGGGGGATCGAGAATGCGGCGGCTGGCGCGCTTTACGACCCGCAGGCCGTGTCACAGCTCGTCACCCACGGCGTCGGTGCCGAAGTTACGCTCTCAATCGGAGGCAAGACCGATGCATCCGTGGGTGGCGGGCCTTTGCAGGTCACCGGCACGGTCAGGGCTATCAGCGACGGCAGCTTCACCTTCGAAGGTCCTATGTTCACCGGTCTGCCTGGATCGACGGGGCAAAGCGTGTGCCTGCGAGTGCAGGGCATCGACATCATGATTGTCTCTGACCGAATGCAAATGCTGGATAAGAACGTGTTTCGGGTCGTGGGAATCGAACCGGCGGACAAGGCCGTTTTGGCGGTGAAGTCGATGCAGCATTTCAAGGGGACTTTCGCCCCGATTGCATCGCGCATCATCATCACCGATGCAGGCGGACTGTGTACGCCGAACGTCAAACGGCGGAGCTATACCCACTTGCGCCGCCCTGTCTTTCCACTGGATGAGATCAATGGCTGAGATCCATGACATCGCCATCGTCGGCGGCGGTATCACCGGAGCGTCTGTCGCCTATTTCCTGGACGGGCAGCGTTCGGTCGCATTGCTGGAACAGGAACCCTCGCTTGGCTACCATTCAACCGGGCGCTCGGCTGCGGAATTCACCCGCCGGTTTCATTCGGATGTTGCGGGGCGTCTGACGCAAGCCAGCGCCGGTTTTGTGATGGCGCCGCCCGCAGGGTTCGCCGAGGTAAACCTGCTGCGCCCGCGCGGTAACTTGTTGATCGCCGATACCGAAAAAGCGGACCACCTTCGCAGTGTGTACGAGCACGAGCGCGACAACACCCCTGACGGCGCCGTGCCTGTTGAACTGCTGAGCGTCGATCAGGCGCTGGAAAAGGTGCCGTTTCTTGACTCCAATTGGGTCAGGGCCGCTTTTTACGACCCCGATTGCTGGGACATCGAGGTTGAGAACCTGTTGCAGGGCTACGTTCGCGGGGCAAAGACAAAAGGTGCTGTGTTTCACCACTCCTGTTCGGTGACGGCTGTGCGACGGGATGGGGATCATTGGGTTTTGGAAACCTCGGCCGGGGAGATACGGGCTCGCACAGTTGTCAATGCCGCTGGCGGCTGGGCTGATCTGGTGGCTGGGATGTTCGGGGCCGCCCCGCTGGGCATAGTGCCCCACCGCCGCACCGCGATCAGCGTCAAGGTGCCGGATTACGATGTATCCCACATGCCCGAGGTGAACGAGATCGACGAGGTGTTCTACTTCAAACCGGATGCAGGTCAGTTGATGGTCAGCCCGGCGGATGAAACCCCGGTCGATCCACATGACGCCTGGCCGGAGGAACTGGATATTGCCTATGCCGCCCACTATCTGAGCGAATGCACGACGCTGGACGTTACTCACATCGCCCATAGCTGGGCAGGCCTGCGCTCCTTTGCCAAAGATCGGATACCGGTGATCGGTTTCTCGGGGCAGGCCGAAGGTCTGTTCTGGCTGGCCGGTGTCGGCGGGTATGGCATCCAGACCTCACCCGCAGTGGGCCAAATCGCCGCCGCCATACTGATGGGCGCGGCACTTCCGACCCATTTTGCAGCGGCAGGCCTTGACGCCGCGCTGTTCTCTCCTTCTCGTTTGGAAAGCTAACCCATGAAAATTCTCGATGCAGACGCAACCACGCGCTCCCTGCCTTTCGATGCGTTGATCAACCAGATGGAGGCGCTGTTCGCCAGCGGCTTGGTCGCGCCGGACCGCTATCACCATACGATGCCGATGCTGGGCGAGCAGGACGCGACCCTGTTGCTTATGCCTGCCTGGACCGAAACCTTGGGCTGCGTCAAAGTCGTGACAGCTACACCGGGCAACTCGGCGCGCAAATTGCCGGCGATTGCCGGGTCGGTGCTGGTGTTCGACCGGGCGACCGGAGCACACTTGGTCCTGTTGGATGGCGCGGCCCTGACGGCGCGGCGCACGGCGGCAGCCTCGGCATTGGGTGCGCGGTATCTGGCGCGCGAAGACGCTCGTCACCTGCTGATCATCGGGGCGGGAAAGGTGGCGGCGCAATTGGCTGATGCGTTCCGCGCCGTGCGTCCGATTGAAACTCTGCGCGTCTGGGATGTCTTCCCGGCAGCAGCCGAACGGCTGGCTGAGGCTCTACGGGAAGAAGGTTGGGACGCGCAAGCGGTCAGCGACTTGCAGGCCGCGGTACCGCAGGCCGACATCATCAGTGCTGCGACGCTGGCGACCGATCCGCTGTTGCTCGGCGACTGGCTGGTGCCCGGGCAGCACGTGGACCTGATTGGCGCCTTCACCCCCTCCATGCGTGAGGCCGACGACCGTGCACTGCAACGAGCCCGCCTGTTTGTCGACACAAAATTTGCCACCATGGAAGCGGGTGAGCTGAAAGCGCCGCTGGAAACCGGTGCAATCGCACAAAGTGACATTCTGGGCGATCTCTACGCTTTGACGCAGGGCACGCCAGCTCGCACGGGCGCAGATGAAATCACCCTGTTCAAATCGGTCGGCAACGCTGTGATGGATCTGGCCGCTGCCATCACCGCCACTCTGGAACCTGAGGAGGGAACACATGTCTGAACTTGCAATTGACCGCGAAATCGACCGCACGAAGATGCAGGTGAGCGACGAGGTCGCCATCGAAATCACCAACATGAACAAGTGGTACGGGGCCTTCCACGTACTGCGCGACATCAATCTGACCGTCAACCAGGGCGAGCGGATCGTAATCGCGGGGCCGTCGGGGTCGGGCAAGTCCACCCTGATCCGCTGCTTGAACGCGCTGGAGGAACACCAGCAGGGCACGATCATCGTGGATGGGACCGAGTTGTCGAATGACCTCAAGAACATCGACAAGATCCGCTCTGAGGTTGGCATGGTGTTCCAGCACTTCAACCTGTTCCCGCATCTGACCATTCTGGAGAACTGCACGCTGGCCCCGATCTGGGTGCGTAAGACGCCCAAAAAAGAGGCCGAAGAGCGTGCGATGCACTTCTTGGAAAAGGTGAAAATTCCCGAACAGGCCGACAAGTACCCCGGCCAGCTTTCTGGTGGTCAGCAGCAGCGTGTGGCGATTGCACGCTCGCTCTGCATGATGCCGCGGATCATGTTGTTCGATGAACCGACATCGGCGCTGGACCCCGAGATGATCAAAGAGGTGCTCGACACCATGATCGAACTGGCCGAGGAAGGCATGACCATGCTGTGTGTGACCCACGAGATGGGCTTTGCCCGTCAGGTCGCCAACCGCGTGATTTTCATGGATGCGGGCCAGATCGTGGAACAGAACGAACCGGAAGAGTTCTTCAACAACCCGCAGAGCGAACGGACCAAGCTGTTCCTCAGCCAGATTCTGGGGCACTAGGCCTAGCAAGCGACATTTGTTCGTGTCAGTTGCAAGCTAAGCAGCGAAGTGAGCTAACTTCACTTTCTTTACAGAATTGGTCAAAGTTCGGCTCTTTGCCGGCATAAATACTGTGAAGGAGCATAGCCACTTGAACGCCCGGTTTAAACGGCCATGAGCGCTTCCCGCCTTGGTCGCGTTGGAGGAGCCGATGCCGCGTCTAGTTCATGACTTGCTCAACTTGGGTATCTGCACACCTTGGACCTTCGTTCGGTACTTTTGGCTTGCGGTTCCTTAACGGTTCGGGAGAAATGGATTTGCACTGTTACAAAAGAAATTCGTCGACTGCAGAAAACGATCTTTCAATCAGTGCGGCGGTACCAACCAGGGAATCGACAAGTTGCGGTGTTGCCAACCTGCTAGTTGGGCGGGGTTGTCTTCCAAAAGCTTTCGGAAAATATTGTCCTAATCGTACCCACAACCCACGTAAAACAGGCTCTTTTACCGTGATTTCAACGGGTTCAGCAATTTTGTCAGGGCGTAGCACAAAATAGAAATTTCGCCTTGTATTCCCGTCGCTTGCAAGGATATACCCGTCGGCGGAGACGTGGCCGAGTGGTCGAAGGCGCTCCCCTGCTAAGGGAGTAGGCGGGAAACCGTCTCGAGGGTTCGAATCCCTTCGTCTCCGCCACTTACACAAGTTAAGTGATTGTTTTTAAGTGGAAAAGTCGACGCCGTTAAACGTCGACCTACCAAAAAATCACCAAAAACGAACCCGCTTAAATCGCAAGCCAATAGTCGACGCGAACCTCACTCTACCAATGGTTCAGTCGAGTCGCCCACGTCTGTTTTGCCTTCTGTTGGGCCGAAACCTTCGATTTTGCGAACTTCTTCTGGCGTCAGCACCCGTGAGTCCAGGGCGATTTTGTGACCGGCCCAACGCTGCGCAGGATCAGCCCGAAGAAGGCCCGACATATCCAAATCCAGCCTGTATCCTTTTGCGCGTTCGTCAGCGGTAAACAAAGCGCGCGCCAATTCCTGTTCGATCCGCGATACATGCGCGGACAGCGCCAAAGTCGCAAACTGTCGGGTCAAAGACTCAATGTTGTTGTAGCTGGATTGCTCAAGCACGTTGACCAGAACGCCGGGCACACCAAATGCGCGACAGATTTCCAGCACGCTAAACTTGCGCGACTCCAGAAGTTCGGCGTCTACAGGCGAAACCAGTGGCAAGGGGGTGTAGGTCAGCCCTTCTTCAAGAACCGCGGGCATACCCCGATTTGCGCCACCAAATCGCGTCACCCAGTTTTCTTTCAAGCGGCGTGCAGCGTCTTTCGACAACAGCTTGTCATGAGACAGAACTCCGGAAGGCTGCGCCATGTTGCGCCAGTTCGTGTTGGCGAATTCCTCGGTTGAAGTCGCCATGTCGATCGAAGCGGCGGCGCGTTGCAACTGGCTTTCGCCATAGAACCGCGATCGACCCCGATTCTTCACATGGATGTATTCACCCGCTAACAGGCGATGAGACGCGGCCATACCGCCAGCCAGCGTTTCTTCGGTGTAGTCGAGAACGATCCTACCTGTCGGTGTTTGCGCCAGACTGGCAAGCGCCCAAGGAACCGGAACCAAGCCAACTATCTGACCTTGGCTATCCGTCATGATCCGAGCGGCCCCATTTCCCCGCAAGAGGATTTCAGCCACGAGGAATTCGACGAACGCGTGCCAGCTTTGGCTTTCGTTCACACCCTCGACGATCAGACGGTTAAGCGGGTGATCCGTGACGGGTTCGTCACCCACTTTCACGCCAGCGGGCAGGCTGGCGATAGACCCGGCAATCAGATCGACACAAGCCTGCACAATCGCCAGCTTTTCGGCGTGCGGCCTGTTCGTAGTCGCTGGCGTCCAACCGTCGTTCGCCGGGTTGCTTGCTTCGGCGCGGGTTTCGCGTTTGGTGAGCAGGTCTAAAAGTCCCATGCCGTAAATCCTCAAATGGTGTCGAGATAGCGCGCAATACGTGCCCGTCGTGGGGCTTGGCTGCGCAGATCGGCAGTCGTGCCGGGGTAAGCGGGAAACGCGGTCACGACCGAAATTTCAATCAACTCCACCCGCCGCAATTCGCGAAGCCCGTCGGGCGTAATGTGTTCACCCCCGGCAGCGACCGAAAATCCGATCGACACGCCACCCAGCGACCCGGCGGTAGCTAAGCCGCGAATGTCTTCGGCTTGAGGGGTGTCGGGTAGGTCGATTTCGTAGTGAAGCCCGTCGGGGCGCTCAGATAGCCTTAGCGTGCCGCTCTTGGTGCGGGCCAGCAGTTTGCCAGCGTCATGGTTGACAAGGGCGAGAACGTCGCGCCCGGAGGCGAGAGACGCAGAGAATGCACCGGGGGCAACGCGTTCGCGACGCCCGGCAACGGTGGTTTCAGTGTTGAAGGGTACGGCGATCCCGATAAGCGTTCGCCCGGATGATAAAATGCCGTTTCCGGCGTGGCGTCTTTCCATAGCGGTATTCCTCAAAAAGCACGGGGCGCCCGAGGCGCCCCGCCATTGTCGTTTAGGCTTTGATCGCCAGCGTCGCGAAGGACTCGGGGTGTCGTACCGCAATGTCAGCGGCCATGATCGCCCGCACACCTACGGCGCCTTTCGAGAAGTATGCGTCGCCGTATGGGTTCACCATCAGGTCAAGGGCACCCCACATGCCGACCAGCACATCGGAGAAGCGACCGGCGGTGATTGCTTTGTCACCCGCTGCCATGCCCGGCAGATGGGTCGAAGTCGCGACCGGAAGGTTTTCCATTGTCGCGCTGCGGCCAATGCCCGACAGGAGGCCAAGCAGCCTGCCGTCAGCGTCTTGAAGCTTGCGCAATTCCTTGGCGACCGTCGGCGACATGGCAAAGCCGCTGGCTTCGGAATTCGCTTCCGCCAGCGCTCCAATGAGGTCGATAACGTCAACTTGCGAAATGGCGCCCGATGCAGCGGTTTCATAGTTGTTGACGCCTGTTTGGTTGTGAATGCCTGTCGGCTCATTGCCGGAACCGCTGCCGACGAATACCGCCTTGTCGAGTGCTTCGGACAAAACGGCAGTCAGATCACCACGGATGATCCCTTCGACGGCGGGCACGGATTGCAGCAGCATGGTTCGGCTGAACGCAGTACGCGCGCCCAGATGTTTGGGCTTCATGCTGATCTTGTCGAAGCCCGGGTCGGACTCGCCAATTGTATCGCCGTCAGCGAACCAGCCCGCAGCCGAAGACGAAGCGAGTTTCGGAATATCCAGATCACCGCGCAGGCCGGAAACGAAACGCACGCCCAACCGATTGGCGGCTGTACCAGCGCGCAGTCGGTCGACAATTTCGTTGGCATGGTCGGTTCCGATCAGGTCAGCGCCGGATGTTCCGTCAACTGTGCGCGTCTCAGGGGCCAGCGCTTCGAGCGGCACGGCAACGCCTTCGAAAGAGCGGGGCTCGCGACGGGCAAGTTCCTGCCCGACTTCACGTTCAAAGCCGTCGTCGGCGCACAAACCGGCTGCGCCTGCGATTGCGCGTGCGACCGAGTATTTCGATCTGATTTCGGCGGCGAAGTTGTCGCCGGTATCAGCCGGATTGCCCGCCATACGGCGTTCGGCGTCGTCAAGTGTGGTCTGGCGCTGAATACGCTTTTCGACCGCTTCAAGGTCTGTGCGCAGTTCGTTGAACCGTGTTTCCTGAGTCTCGCTCAGGTCGCCCGCTTCACCAGCAGGGGCATCATTGATGCTGCGCATTTCCGCAGCAATTTTCGATCGTTTTTCGATCAGGTCGCGTAGTGCCATATGGCTTGCCTCATTCATTATCGCCCGGTTGATCGACCCCCGATCGACCCGCCGGGCGCGGTGTCGTGGGGTATGGTGCTGCGGTGAAATGATCGGTTGCGGTGGCCTTGGCCGGGCGGGGCGCCGATCAGAACTTTGGATAACCGGATGCGCAGCCACCCGGTTGAGGTAATCCCCGCCGGGCTTCCTAGTTTTTCAGATATTGAAACGCGCAAATGTCGTAGAGACGATCGCCGTCGATACAACGAATGCTGCCAGTCGGTAGGCCGTATCCGGGCGCCTTGCGCCACGAAAGCAAAGTCTCAGTTTCATCAGACTCCCCGACGAAGACTTCGCCGAAATGACCTGCATCATCTACGAACAGATCGGAGTCTTTGACCTTTTCCAAGCTGGTCAGGCCATCCAGCCAACCAGCGATATCGGCTTGCTTGATGTTTTCATAAACTGCCGAAACTTCGTCCGGTCTGGGGTTCCGTCCTTGCAGCGCCATCGTAAGCAGCACGCCTTCAATGCGAGCCTCAGCGGGCATGGTGTAGGCGGGAGTTCCACGACCTTTGGCAAAGCCGTGCTGGGTCGCGACATGGTATGCTGCCGAGTCAACGGATCGCCCGGTATAGCCTTGACTGCGCAGGCGGTAACGAAGATCGGTTGCGACAAAGCGGGTTCTGAACATGGTATTGCGGCCTTTCTGTATTAACCGGGGAATTCCCAACGAATTCTCGGGTTAAAAATACCCTTGGCCGAACCGGGTATCGCCCACTTTCCCCCAATGCGCGGGGCGCGACCTTTCATTTCTACCGCGCAGAATTTTCACTATCCCGGGCGGTGCCGCGCCCTTTAACGCTTCTAAACGTGATGCTGTGCGGTTTTGCTGCGTCAGGTTGCGTTTCGCGCTGCAAATGAAAAACGCCCAGCCGAAGCCGGGCGCGTTTCATGTCGATACGGGCAGGTTCTGTTGTCTTCGAGCAAAAGACCGATCCGAGCATGGAGAATGCAGAACCTGCCCGGGGGGTGTTTCGTCGTACCAATCACGGAGAAACCGGCAGTGCTTCACGACCCGCAATCAGAGTGCATTATCGTTCGTCGACTCGGCTTCCGATTTCCCGCAATGCGCGCGCGCAATGTCACGCGGCGCGCATACTCAGTCGTCGAGCCACTCATAGCCCGCCAGTGGTTCCCCGCTTTCACTCAACATGTAACCCGGTACGGGTAGGGTGGTGATCCCAGCGAATGTAGCGAAGCGGATCGTCGCTTCCTCTACCTGTCGGATAACATGTTCGGGCAGAGACCCGGCGCGTCGACAGTCGCTTGATGCTGAGAGTGCCACCATTGCTGATGCCTGCAATCGGTTAGTGTTGTTGGCCGTTTTTGTTTCGTGCATCTTATGAAAAGTCCTGTATTTTAAGTTAGTTAGGTGCCCCCAAAGCAGAGCTAACCACAGAAAAAACGGTGTACGCAATTATGTAAATTTATCACCACAAGACGTCACAGAATGTCACTTTTCGGGCTTACCGATCGCAGCCCATTTTGCCTTTAACTTTGCCCATCGGGCTTCACGTTCCGTTCTTTCTTCGGCTCGTCGCTTAGCTGCGATTTCCTGCCGACTCTTCTCATCCTCAATCATTGCCTTCCAGCGCTGGTCTTCTGCATCGCGCTGGCGAATCCTAGCCGCCAACTCTTGTTTTTCTTTTATCTTTCGTTGGGAGGTGTCCTTGAGATACTCGTTTAGTTCTGATCGGACTTGGATGCGGAAAGACTGAATAGCAGCTTTTTCAAGCATTCCCTGTGTTCGGGCGATCTCGGTTGTGCCATCGTTTCCACGAAATATCCACTTACCGTCAGACTGCCGATGGCATCGTCCAACAACTCTGCCGTGAGCGCTCACGGTCCCGTTTCGGTGAAAGGTCACTGCCATATTTCCACGCGCTCATAGTTGAATTTAATGGAAGAGTATTCTTCCAAATCCAATCAAGTTCTTAAAATTGCTATCGACTAATGTCGGCGAAACTGCGGCGATCGGAAGCACGGAACCGCAGAAAACGGTACTAGGTTCCATTAGATCAACTTAAGCTGTGCGTCCCCGCGTCTGTGTTCCAGAACCTTTTCGACGTACACTGTCTTCGCAAGATTTCCGCCGCGAATTTCTTGTTCTTCCCGTATCAAGCACCTAAGCGTGTCGTTCGCGCTCATTGTGACGTCTCCAGCGAGAACAGGATTAAGAAAATCGGTGTCTTCCATCTCTGCCGTGAAGCGCCGTTCGCCACCGTCGGAAAAGCGCCATTTATAGCCATCCTCAAATTGTGGCGTTACCAAGCGCAACCAAAGCGTGGCGTGGCTGACGTTCGTTTCGGTTTCATCCTCGCCGGGTTCTGGAATTTTTAGAGCAGACACATCGCTTTTTGAAATTGAAAGCGGTTCCTGCCCACCACCGGTCCCTATCCTAACGTTCTTAAGCCCCTGAATGCTTAGGGTCTTGTCACCGAACTTTTCTATTCTCTCTCTTGTTGGCTGGTCTTTCAGAAGCCGAAACGCCTTATCTTCCATTTGAATGGTCGTGTTGTTTACTGTGATCGAAACACCCGAAGGCGTCTCTTCAACGGACTCTGGTCTTTTCCCGCCAAAAAATTTGAGCGCCTGCACAACTCCAAATGTTGCACCGCCAACTCCGCCACCGACTTTGAAAACCAGATCAACTATGTCCTTTGCCGCCGTCATTCGGTCGTCGTGGGCGGCAACTACATCCAGCATGTCTGCAACCCAACTTATGTCGAGGTTCAAAAGTGCTTCGAAACAGGCTTCTTGTGTGGCACGTACTTTCAGCCTTGCGTCAGCCCGTTCACCGTTTAGTGCCTTGTTTGCGGATTGGACAACGTCCCCAAGCGCCAGAAGTGCTGGCGCCAAATCACGAACGTCGATTTCACCATCATCGAATGGTTCGCCTTCGAAGGCGATGCTGAATGCTGCGCTGCTCAAATCAATTCACCTTTTTTGTTTCAAGCTACGGAACCGGATTCCACACGTCAATTCAGGTCGAACGTCGCACACTATGTTGCTCGACTTAACGTGATTATTTCGACTCACTCGTTAGGCGACTGGGACGCGCCCCGCGCCCAAGGCGGGGCGTCGAGTCCCTATAGGGGTATGGGGAGGATAACCCCCCCCTAATTCGACAGGGACTCGACGCGAATTCGACGCTTTAAACAGAGGGATTCGACGGGGATTCGACAGGCCATTTTGAGGACTCGACGGGGATTCGACGATCACTTTGGGGTGCCCCGCACGATCTTGAAGCGGGGCGCACTTGGCTTGCCAAAGGTTTCGACCGCGATTTCGCCGGTCGACAACAGGCGTTCTTGCGCCTCGCGGAATGCAGCCTTTGTAATGCCGCCTGCGTTCGGGTGTCGCGAAAAAACCGTGGGCGCATAAGTCTGCCCAGAATTCGGGTTCAAAGGGCGACCCTGATCGTTGTGCAGGTCGAGCAATTCAAGATACACGCGCCGGGCCTCTGACGTCCGTGCCAACACGTCTAGTTCGCTTTCGGTTGGCAGCGCCCACGCTTCCACAACACCTACGTCGTCGCCTTCGTGTGTCTCGTTCCCGTTCGCTAGGCCATAAGAAGCCATACGGAACCACTCGCCCCGCCGATTGACGGGTGCCATGTTTTGCTTGCCGTCGTCGACAGACACATGTCGCCAAGCCTGATCCGGGTCGACGCCGATTTTGTCAGCTTCGCTTTCCGAAAGGCGGTTAAGGGTGCGCATCGCCCGCGCTGCCCCCTTCAAGGCCCCGGCGCCGCGCGCGTCGTCGTCCGTTGTTTTCTGGCCTGACATGCCCCCGGCAGGCTTTCGGCTATGGTGTACCAATTCCACCGCGCAGTTCAGGCGTTCGGCGATCCTAGCCCATGTCTTTACGACACGATCGACCGCGCCATTGTCATTTTCGTTTACGTCATGCGACGACACAAAAGGGTCAACGACGATCACGTCGACGCCTTCCAGTTCGCGGCACAGATCGTCGACAAGCGCTTCGTTCACAATGACCCGACCGGCCCGATCCTGTTCGGCAAGAACAAGGGGGTAATCCCGCCCGGATTGCAGCATCAGTCGATCGCCGATTTCGTCAGCCGCAATGCCGTGGTGCAGGGCAAGCGCCGTCATACGGCGGTCAAGTTCTTCCTGCGGGTCTTCGCCGTTCCAGACAAAGACACGCAGCGGACCAGCTTCGAGATTTGGCGCTGTAGAAGTGACAAGCCGGTTTCCGGTTGCCATGCTCAGCGCTTCGGCCATCGTGAATGATGATTTGCCGACACCACCCGGCGAAATGGTCGCCGAAACGTATTTGCGAACGTAGTGCTTCCCGAACAAGAACTGGCGACGCGGAATATTCGAACCATCGCCTAGCACGAAGGATGAAGGCCGAGAGAACGCCTTTCGTTGCGGCATTCCGGCTGACGCGCCTTGGAACCCGGCAGCTTGCAAAGGCACGGCGCCGAAATGCACGATGCCGCCGGATTCAGCTTCGGGTAATTCGCGGGGCTTTGCCATGCCGTCTCGGATTGCGCGACCTGCGGTGTTAGCAATCTCGCTATCGTCCAAACCGATCGCGCGCCCGGCTTCCAGCAAAGATGCTTCGACACGCTCAAGAGACAGAAGCCCGCCGCCGACAAGCTGGCCTAAGCTGAACGCGTTTTCGTTCAATGCGTGATTGCGAGTGCCGGGCATGGCGCGGCGCAAATCATCGACCGCGCTTTGTAGCGCACCTTCTGCGTAAGCGGATTGACGATCGACACCCCCGGCAGTCCGTCCCAGCAAGTCGACCACGTTCGACGCAGGCGCAGGCTTCGGCGTCGATTGTTTGGCTGGCTCTTTCTTTCGACCTCGGGCAGCGTCGAGGGCGGCAACAAGCTGGGAAGGAATTGCGCGCGCTTGGCGAAGAAGTTCGATTGTCGCTTCGTGGTTTGCGAATTCGTAACCAGCGGAACCCGGCGCAATCACGTAGCCGCCTTCTGATCGCGTGTCGATTCCGTCGCCCAGCCCCTTACCCCGGGCGCCCGCTGTGTTCCCATATCCCTTTTCGGGGTCGTGCTTGAAGTACGCGTGAAGCCCGCCCGATCTGGTGTTTACTTGGATCGCATCGCCCAGCACGCAATCCAAACCTAACGCCGATAGAGTTTCACGACCTCCGGGGGTGTCACCCTTTGGCATGTCCAAATCAAGCACCCAAAGCCCGGATCGTTCGCCGGTCGGAAGCCCGATCAGGGCGTCGGGGTTGCGTTCCCACATGCGCGCAACAAGCGTTGCGTCGTTGGTTGCGTCTTTCAGGCCATTTCGGGTCAACGGCTTCTTTGCGTCGTCGCCGACAGGGTGACACGGGAAGATCGGAAAACCCGCGTTTGCGTAGGCTAATGCCACGTCGATTTGCTGCACTTTTCGCGCCTCTTGTCTTGTAAGGCGCCGTTGCAAGCGGTATCTTGTCAGGACAAAGTGAGACAGATACCCGGAGCCTTCGGGTTATGTCAGGGGTCGAATGGTTGCCGCCGTTCGGCCCCGTCTTTTTTCAGGCTTCCAGAGAATTCCAGATCGCCAGATTCCCAGAATCCATTCTGGGCTTAGACACATCATGTAGTGTTCAAATTGGGGAGTCGAGTCCAAATTATACTATGGATTCCACCTACCAAAAATTACAACCCAAGTAAGTAATTTGCCCATTCGGCAAGGATTTCTTTGCGCGTTTCAATCAGATCGTCGCGCAAATATGCCGCTTGAACTCGGTTCGGGTCGACGTGTGCCAAGCACAGTTCTAACGCCCTTGGATTCCATTTTCCCGCACGTTCCCCCCAATCGCGGAATGTCGATCGCCAACCATGTGGCGTGCCTTCGATCTTCAGTCGTTTCATGACGGCGGCTAGCGTCATGTCAGACAGTGGCGAACCAACACGGCCAGACGGAAACACGAAGTCATTCACTTTGGGAAAGCTGTCGTTTTCCTCGTAGGCAGGTAGTGTTCGAAGGATAGAAGCGGCTTCCGGTGGAAACGGTACGATATGGTCGCGTCGTGCCTTCATGCGATCAGCCGGAACCGACCAAAGAGCGGACTCGCCGTCGAACTCGGTCCACTTTGCCCCGCGAACCTCACCAGAGCGCGCGGCGGTTAGAATCGCGAACGACAAAGCGCGCGCGCCCATGCCTTCTGCTTTCATGATCCGGGCAAATGCGTCTGGCGCGTCTTCGACCGTAACTGCACGGTGATGCTTCGGTGCCGTTTGGTTGTTGCCCAACGAGCGCGATAGGGCGTCGTCTACAGGGTTCGGCGTGCTTCTGTAACCTTTGCCTATGGCGAATGAGAAAACAGCGTTGATGCGCTGCCGAACGCGTCTGGCGGTTTCTGGCGTCTTTCGCCAGATCGGATCAAGCACCGCAAAGATTTCCGACCGTACGATTGCACCGACAGGTCGACTGCCGATCGTGGGGAAGGCGTGACGTTCGAGTGTCGTGATCCACTGTTTGGAGTGTTTGCCGCCCTTCGGCTCAACGTCACGGCGCCATAGTTCGCGCGCGACTTCTTCGAAGGACGTCAGTTCACCGCGTTCCCTGCGCTTACCTTCCAGCGGGTCTTCGCCGCCCCTAGCGACACTCCAATATTCGCGGGCCTTAGCGCGGGCGTCTGCCAGCGGAACAACCTCAATCCGACCTAGGCCGTATTCGACGCGCCGCCCCTGTACCATGCCGCGCCATGACCACCAGCGCGCAGCGCCAGTCGGAGCGACGACCAGATATAGCCCGAAACCGTCCGCGTGTTTGCCGGGTGGTAGCTTCTTAATTTGGGATGCATGAAGCGGCGTCGCTTTTTTTGGCACGGTTCGAATTCCTCAAACAAATCACCAAAACGACCTACCAAAAAACACGACACCAGACGACACGAAACGTCACGTATTTCCTCGCAAAATTCTCAAAGTCTCAATAAAACAACACTTTACGTAACACCGAGAAACGTAACATCACATGAACAGGCTGCCTTCGTCTCCGCCATCAAAACTCAAAATCCCTTTATTTTATGGGCCTTTAGGCTTCATCTCACCTTGAAATTCTTGGTTTATTTGCGCAAAATGTGGGGCAAAATGTGGGGCAAAATGTGGGGCAAAATGTGGGGCAAAATGTGGGGCAAAATGTGGGGCAAAATGTGATCTGAGAATTTTGCCCAGGATTATTTGAATACCCAAATCAAAAGGACGACATGGCGAACGGCGACTCACCAAGCGAGCAATAGAACGCGCAGGACCCGGAAGACACACAGACGGAGGTGGCCTTTACCTTGTTGTAGATAAATCTGGGGCAAAGCGATGGATGATCCGACTTGTCATACAGAATAAGCGGCGGGACCTTGGCCTTGGATCAATCTCACTTGTCGATGTTGAGGAGGCTCGTGCAAAAGCTCTTGAATATCGAAAGAAAGCAAGGGCGGGTCTTGATCCGTTCGCAGAAGTTGAAAAGGCAGAACGTGCCGCAACGCCTTTCAAGGAAATCGCTCAAGAGGTTTATGAGCAGGTTGTTCTAAATTCGACTTCCAACGGGAAGCATCAGGATCAGTGGATCAACACGTTGAAGACATATGCCTTCCCCGTCATTGGCGATAAGGCGCTGGATGATACCACGACACAAGATATCCAGAATATCCTTCTGCCGATTTGGCTTTCGAAGTCTGAGACTGCGCGCCGAGTTCAGCAGCGCATGGGTCGCGTTTTCAAGTATGCCATCTCTCATCGAATCGCGACTGACAACCCGGTTGAGCGAGGTAAAGAAAACCTTGCTTCGAAGAAGATGCAGAAACAGGTTCGGCACCACAGGGCTCTTGATTGCGATAGCGTTCCTTCATTTATGCGGACCCTCGAAAACTCCAAAGGGACTGGGGCTTTGGCATTTCGGTTTTTGATCCTTACGGCTGCGCGTGCCGGTATGGTGCGCAAAGCGCGATGGAGCGAAATAGACTTCGAGGGGGGCTGCTGGACAGTTCCGGAGGAGCATATGAAGACTCGGAAAGAGTTTCAGGTTCCTCTTGTTTTAGGATCTCTGCAAGTGTTGCATGAAGCGCGGGAATTTCAGGATGGTGAGGAATCTTTGATTTTCCAACCTCAGATGAAGCCAGGACATATGATCTCGGACGGGACTTTTCGCGCAATTCTTGAGCGTCATGGAAAAGATTGCGTCCCCCATGGCTTCCGGACTTCATTCCGCCAATTTGCGGAGAGCGAAGGCATTCAGCTGAAGTATAAAGACAAAGTTAAAGAGGCGGCTCTTTCTCATACCACCGAGAACGAAGTTGCGGCGGCTTATAATCGAACAAACTACTATTATGAGCGCGTTCTCGACGCGAAGCAGATGATGTTTCAAACTGACCGCCGGAAGCGCCTCAAAGCGAAGCCGATCTGGCAGCCTGTATTTGATGCAGACGGCAACCCCGTGATGGTGAAGCGGGTTCGGACCATCGACGGCGAGAAGAAGAAGGTCATGGTTCAGGCTCGCAGGTGCGTTGGTTTCTCTGGCGGTCCTATCCTTGGGATGCTCATTGCTTTTGAGATCACTCACGGGAAAGGCAATGGCTGGCACCCCCATTTTCACATCATCTTCTTTGTCCGGACCTCTTCGGAGAAAGAGGCCAGGAAGGCTTTGGCTATGAAGTCTCTCTGGCTTCGGTGCCTCAAGGCCAATGGATTGAGTGGTTCCGGGCACGGCTTCAAGTTGTCGAGCGCCAAAGAGGCCGGGAACTACATCAGCAAGTTTGGTGCTGCTGATGGGATCAAAACTTCTGACCTGGTGAAGCGTATTTCCGAGGCGAAGAAATCAAGGGATTGGACCCTGGCTTCCGAATTGACAGCACAGCACCGCAAGAAATCCACTCGAAAGGCTGGCGCTGGTCGGAACCCGTGGGAGTTCCTGGAAGACTATACTCACGAAGACGACAAGCAAGCCGGGGCTTTGTTTATCGAATTCGCTGAAGTCTTTCACGGGAAACAGCAGCTTCAATGGTCCCAGGGGCTCAAGGACGTTGTTGGCATTGATGAGATCACCGACGAAGAAGCGGCGGATTCCGATGCTGAGTTTCTGGGTGAGCTTGACCGTATCGGGATCACCATTTCTCCAAATGATTGGTATGGGATACGGTACGGTTGCAGCCTTAGACACACACGACGGTTGATCTCTTCAGATACACATTTCTAGCCGTGCCCCAGGGAAGGATCTGGTCACTGATTCAGCTCGTGTTTTTGGCAGAGCGCACAACGCTGTTGAAAGACCGTCAGCGATGGCGGCGCTGGAGGCAGAGACGGAAACCACTTGTACATGTCGCGCAGTACCTTTTGGATTTAGGATATGCCCTTGGGTACCCGTCAGCATAAGGCTGCTGGCGTCTGAAGTTGCGACCGCGCGGTCCCGCAATTCGATGGACTTGCGAATCTCACGGTTGGGTCCGGCTAAGCCGACCTGCCAGGCTTCCCCGTCGCCGCGTTGTCCCAGCGCGGTGATTTCACCCATGTTCACAAGCACATTCTGAAGACCCTGCGCCGTTAGAAGCGCGCTGATGTGGTCGGTGATAGCTCCTTGTGCGATGCCGTTCAAAGTCAGCGCAGAACCACCAGGCTGGGGCAGGTGGATCGCGTCGGTCTGCACAGAGACACGGCTCCAGCCGATGGTCTCTTGGGCGGCGCGGATTTGTGCCTGGGTGGCGCCAGTTGCAAGGGCTGACCACAGTGGCTGAATGGTGGGGTCGAACGCGCCCTCCGAAGCTTCATTTAGCGCCGAGCATAGGCTGAACACGTTCAGCAACTCGGGCGCGGGGTTGGAAAGGTGACCGTCGCGATTCAGGCGGCTGAGTTCGGACTGGGGGCGATACAGGCTAAAGATGTTCTCCAGCCGGTTTAGTTCGGCCTCTACCGCAGAGATGATCGGTGCGGCTTGCGCGTCGGTCAGCCCTTCTAGCCGCAAGCTGGCTGGGGCCCCCAAAGCGATCCCGCGCCAATTGGCGACCGGGGCAGGCGACGCGCCCGCGGGAAGGGCCGCGCATGCTGCGGATATGGCCAGGAACCGACGGCGGGAGAGGGCGGTCATGAGGGGGTCTCCAGTTTCAGATCCAGATCGACGGGGCCAAGAACCTCGGCCTCGGGGATGTCCGGTAGCGACAGGGGCGCACCGCCGAACTGAGCGATAAAGGCCTCGGCATCGGTGGCGTTGGCGAAGGGTACAACTTCAGGCGCGCCCATACCCCCGGCCACATCGGCACCAACCACGAAGGTTGCACCGTCGGCTGCGATCCAATTGGAAATGCCCGGTTGCCGCCAGTTGGGAGCCACCCCCATGTCGCTGACATAGACGGCGGTGATTACGGCATCGCGTTCGGGGCTTTTCAGATAGGCCACCATGTCACGCACCTGTGCAAAAAACAGTGGCGTGGGATAGCCCTCCAGATGGATCTGCCCTTTGGGGCCGCCATGTTCGGCGATGTTCATCTGACAGAAATAACTGAGCGCATCGGCGGTCAGATCAACTGGGTCAGGGGCAGCGGCCTGCTCCTCTTTGCAGGCAGCCAAGGTGATCAGGGCGATCAGGCAAAGACGTTTCATGGCTCAACCCTCCGGAATGCAGCGCGGGCGAGGGCAAATCCCAGCACTGGCCAGATCAGAAGCGAGGCAGGAGCCGCCCATACGGGCAGGGCTTGCGCCGCTCCGGTCATGCCGGATGCCATGGCCACGCCTTCGGTCGCCGCGATGTTCCACAGACGGAATGCGTCGGCCGGGTTGGCTACCATCACCCATGGAAAGACGGATTGGGTGAAAGTGCCGCCCTTGTCCATGACGACAGCCCCCAACAGGCCCAGATCATAGAGGACGACAAAAACCAGCCAGAGCCCGGCCGACAGACCTGCCGCCGCCGTAGCGCCCCTTGCCAAGGCAGACAGCAGGTAACCCAGCGCCAGAAACACGGCGCCCAGCAGGATGGATGTAAGGATGAGGCGGGCCAGAGCCATCAGGCTTTCCGGCCCAGCGCCGCCAAAGAATGCGGCCACCGCGCCTGCAGTGCCGAAGCCTACGGTCATGGCAAAGGCCAGGGCGGCCAGGTGGGCCATGAATTTGCCCAACAGGATTTCTCCGCGCCCTGCCGGGTAGGACAGCAATAGTGAAAGACTGCCTCGGTCCACGTCACCGGCGATGGCGTCGAAGGAGATCATCAGTGCCAGCAGGGGCGCGAGGTAGACCGACAGCGTGGTCATCGAGGCGACCGAGACGGTCAACATGTCGACGCCCAGTGTGCCGGTGGGGGCGCTGCCAGCGAAGGTCAGGGCCAGCGCGAACAGTACCATGATCAATGTCGCGACCAGTAACCAGCGATTGCGGCGCAGGATCAGCATTTCAGTGCGGGTGATGGCGAGGAAGCGGGTCATCGCATCTCCTCCTGTGCGTAATGGCGATAAAGGTCTTCCAGCTTGGGCGGGGTCATTTCCACATCCGCCACGGCATCGCCCATTCCGGCGATACGGCGCAGAGCCTCCATCTTGTCATCGGGGCTGCAGAGCAATTCAACCGACGCGCCATTGATGCGGTTTCCGCCCAGTTCCGCTGCAAGCGCTTCGGGGTTGGCGCTGGCGCGCACCCGCAGGCGGATCGGCAATCCGGCCAAGGCAGAGAGGTTGTTCAGTGTGTCGTCGGCGACCATCCGACCTTTGCGCATGATGGCGATGCGGTCGGTGCGTGCCTCGACTTCGGTCAGCGCGTGGGAGGCGATAAGGACCGCCGTTCCTTGTGCTGCCAGTTCGTCGATGATGGCGTAGAGATCCTGCCGTGAGATTGGGTCTAGGCCGGATGTCGGCTCGTCCAACAACGCAACTTTCGGCTGACCCAGCAGAACCTGCGCCAGACCCAGACGTTGCCGCATCCCCTTGGAATAGGCTCCGATCCGGCGGTCCATTGCATCACTGAGCCCGACACGCTCCAGCAGGCCCGGCACATCGGCCTTCGCCCCGGACAATTTCGCAAACAGGGTCAGTTGCTCGCGCCCGGTCAGGGCCGGGTGGAACGAGACAGCCTCGGGCAGATAGGCCGTCTCGCGCCGCGCTTGCGCGCTGCCGGGGGCGGCGTCTCCGATCCGAATGGCTCCGCAATGGATCGGAGTCAGCCCGAGGATGGATTTGATCAGGGTCGACTTGCCCGCGCCGTTATGGCCCAGCAGCGCGACGCGCTGACCGGGGGCAAGAGACAGGGTGATATCGTCAAGAACGCGGGTTTTCCCTCGGTCCTTGCAGACATGGTCGATAGACAGGGCCTTATCCGTCATGAGGCACCTTTTTCATTGCTGGGGGTTCAGGGGCTTGCATCAATGGATTGCTGTCCATCACACCGCCCGGCAGCAGGGCCGGGAAAGCGGATTGCGACCAGCGCACCAGCTGCACGGCGGGGGAGCCGAGCAGAAGTTTGGCTGCGGGTTGGGTCCACAGCACATGGTCCATCGAGTCATTGGGGCGATAGGGGGCATCGGCGATGCCATTGCCATCCACATCATATGCGGCAAAATCGGACCAGTAATTGCCGCGCCCACCCTCGGACCACTCGACCCATTTGGTCGAGACGTATTTCACTTGGGTCCGGTTCCCGATGAAAGAGTTGCCAACGATGCGGTTGCGTTCGCTGCCAGCGGTAAAGTGGATGCCGATGCCGCATCCCTGGAACCAGTTGTCGGTGAATTCGTTCTTGTTGGAGTTATAGAGGAAGGTGCATTTTTCCTTGGCACCTTTCACCACATTTCCGGTGATAACGCTCTTGTTGGCGTAGTTCAGCATAACGCCATGTTCGCGGTCACCAATCGAGACATTGTTGGCCACGGTCACATTGGTCGTGAACATCACCGCATAGCCCAGATCGTTGCCGATCGAGACGTTGTCGCTGACCACCGAGTCATCGGCATACATGTAGTGCACCGCGAAACGCAGATCGCGGAACAGGTTGTTGGTGAAAGTGTTTTTCTTGGACGAGTTCACAAAAATCCCGTCGCGCCCGTACCGGATGTCATTGCCATCAACCACTGCACCCGGCGCGTTCCAGACATAGACGCCATTGCCACGGTCATTCATCCGCTGGTCTTGGCGGCCTTCGATCCGGTTGCCACGTACGATACTGTCCTTGGCTCCGTGAATGTCGACGCCATAGAGGTTTCCCAGCAGCACGTTGTCTTCAACCACAGGCGCCTTAGCCGTTTTGGTCAGTTGGATGCCACTGTCGATACCCTCATGGCTTGAGCCCGAGCCGATCACCGTCAGACCGCGCACGGTCACACCCGGTCCGGTCACGGTGATGACGCTGCCGTTTTCCTGTCCGTCAATGGTGGCTTGTCCCAGCCCATCGATGGTGACGGGCCGGTCCAGAACCAGGTTTTCGGTGTAGACACCGGGGCTCAGGCGGAGGGTGTCTCCATCCGCCGCCTGCGCCAGTATTTCATTGATGGCCCCTGCCCGGTTGGGCACATCCCAATCCGCCGCCCATAGGGGCGAGCCGAGCAGGAGCGGTATGAGCAGGGGCCAGCGCATGGGTTATGCTCCCTGCGGTTCGACCAGCATCCGGCCGCGCATTTCCATGTGCAGCGCGTGGCAGAACCACTGACAATAGAACCAGTGCACGCCCGGACGGTCAGCGGTGAAGGTGATCGACGCGGTTGCCATTGGCCCGATCTCGAAGGCGATACCGTAGTTACCCAGGCAGAAGCCGTGGGTCACGTCGTCCACGTCATCCAGGTTGGTGACGTAGATTGTTACCTCGTCGCCCTGTTTGACGGTGAACTTCTCAAGGCTGAAGGTTGGTGCCTGCGAGGTCATGTAGACTCGCACCTTGTTGCCATCCCGGATCGGTTCTTCGGCGCCTTCTTCCAGATCGATGCCATCGGCTTCGGCCTGTTTGCGGGCGTCTTCCCATGTGACGTCGTTGCGGTCCCAGACGTTGACCGGATTAACGATGTCGCTGCGCACGATGATCGAGTCATGCGGTTCGGCAAAGGTCGGACCGTCGTGAACCACCTTCATCTCATCCGACGAGATGTCGATCAGCTGCTCGTTCTCAGGCTTCAGCGGACCCGTGTTCAGGAACCGGTCTTTCGAGAACTTGTTCATCGAAATCAGCCACTTGCCGTCGGCATCCTTGGTTTCACCCATGGAGGTCGAGTTGTGACCCGGCTGATAGTGCACGTCTACCTTCGAGATGATCGGGTCGACATCAGCGCCACCGTATGCCTGGATCGCCTTATCGATGTTCCACTTCACGATCTGACTGTCGAGGAACAGCGTGGTGAACGCGTTGCCCTGACCGTCATAAGCAGTGTGAAGCGGGCCGAGACCCAGCTGCGGCTCACCGACGATGCAGGACCGCGGATCGGCATCGCTTTCGAACAGGGCGTCCAGCTTGGTCACATCCATGATCGATACAGTCGGAGACAGTTTGCCGTTGATGCAGACGTGCTTGCCGTCAGGCGCAGTGTTGATGCCATGCGGCGAGTTCGGGATCGGGATGTAGCGGGTGTATTTCTTGTTCTGACCCTTACGTCCGTCCAGAACCTTGACGCCTTTCAGCTCCTGATAGTCTCCGGCCTCGATGCCTTTTTCGATCTCAGCGAGGTTGAAGACAACGACGTGGTCCAGCTCGTTCTCGGTCATCTCGGCCAGGTTCATACCCATTTCCGAGTTGTACGAGGTCGAGTAAGCGTACTTGCCCTGGTAGTCGCAGTCGGTGTTGTCGAGGTTACCCGACACGATCACCTGCCACGCGATTTCCATCGTGTCGCCGTCGATAGCAGTGAAGATGTTGACGTATTGCGACGGATCATCCAGCACGCTGCCGTCGTTGACCAGCGGGGTCTCGTCCTCACCATTGGCAAAGACATAGCCGGTGCGCGGGAATTTCTGCGGGCGCAGACCGTGGATCGCCTTGGCATTCGGGATCTCGATCATCTTGTCGCATTTCATCACGTCGCAACGTACACGAGCGACGCGGGTGTTGGCCTTGTCGTTCATGAACAGGTAGCGGCCATCGTAGGTGCCGTCGGTGAACGACATATGCGGGTGGTGCAGGTCGCCATTGTCATAGGTCTGCAACCCGCGCTTGGCCAGAAACTCCTTGGTTTCGGGCAGCAGGCCTTCAGTCATGATTTTCAGCGACTCGTTGGTCTGACCCCAACCGGTAGCCGAGCAGCGGTTGAAGACCGGCACCCGCATCAGCTCGCGCATGGACGGGAAGCCCAGGATCCGCAGCTCACCAGTCTGACCCGAGGACCAGAAGCCGTAATATTCGTCCAGCTCACCGGGCTGCAGATTGGCATTGGCCGCAGCACTGGCTTCCTTGGCGGTCATCAGGGTCGAGCCCAGACCGGTCCCGGCCAGCACAGCGCCGGTTGCGGTTGCACCCAGCATCCCGCGGCGTGTGATGTTCAGTTTGTTTTCATTGTCCGACATGATCGTTCCTCCTTTTTTAGGAAACGGATTGCGGTTTGGCGTTCGGATGGTTCGCCGGTGGTTGTCCGAGTGGGGTCTTCATCTGGACCGACCCTGTCTTGGCCCGCCGTTTCAGCTGGCGGATAACGACGGGACATTTGTCCTCGGACTGGTAGAGCACCTGACAATGCAGGCAGGTGACGCACTCGTTCGGGTTGATCTCACCGGTAGGGTGGATTGCCTGAACGGGGCATTCGTTGGCGCAGGTCTGACAGGGGGTGCCGCAATCCTTGTAGCGGCGCAGCCAGTCGAACATGCGAACACGGGCGGGGATCGCCAGCGCTCCGCCCAGCGGGCAGAGGTAGCGGCAGTAGAACCGTTCAATGAACAGTCCAATCCCCAGCAGGAGCAGCGCAAAGACCACGAAGGGCCAGTCGCGCATGAATTTCAGGATGATCGCGGTCTTGAACGGCTCGATCTCGGCGTATTTTTCAGCCAGCGGGATCGACACGAAGCTGAGGCCAAAAAGACCCAGGAAAATCATGTACTTTGCGGGCCACAGGCGTTCGTTCAGACCCCAAGGCAGAGTCCATTGTGGCACCTTCAGCGCACGCGCGATCTTGTTGGTCAGTTCCTGCAGTGCACCAAACGGGCAGAGCCAGCCGCAATAAGCGCCTCGACCCCAGAACAGAAGGGCAGCGGCGACGGCGAACCATTGGATGAAGACCAGCGGGTCCAGCAGGAAGGCGTCCCACGAGAATCCGGTGCGTAGGCTACCGGCCAAGGCCATCAGGTTCACCACGCTCAGCTGCGCGTTAGCGTACCAGCCGATGAAGAACAGGGTCATGGTCAGGTAACCGATGCGGAACCAATAGAAGACCCGTGCGTTCATCGTGGCATGGAACTGGAAGAAAAAGGTGGCCGTGAGTACCAGTAGCATGACGCCAAGGACGCCAATTTCAAATGTGCGGTCCCTCCAGATGCGCTTCCAAAGGGCGGCTTTTGCTGCGGCTTCGCCGGTGGCGTCGTCAACGACAGTCGGGGCGGCAACGGGCAGCAGATACTGCTCGGGCAGCTTGTAGCCCAGATCGAAGGTCAGGAAGGTTTTCTCGACAGCACCCACGGCCCGTTGCACCAGCAATTGCAGGCGGAAAGGCTCGGCAGGATTAAATTCGGCTTCTGCGGGGATTTTGAAGATATCCAGTTCGGTGAAGCTCGGCGCGTCAGGAGCAGCAACTTTGCCCAGGCGCTCTTGTTGCTTGTCAAAGAACCGCACCGAATTGTCGCCCTGGATCAGCTGAATGCGGTCGAAAATTCCTCCACGCACATAGCCCGAGCCCTTGAAGCTGTAGGCCCCGCGTCCCAGCACTAAAATGGCATGTTCGCCTTCGTCCAGCCAGTTGGTCAAGTTCTGGTATTCAGCCTCTCCCAGCAGTGACTTGCCGATCGACGGTACCGAGACCAGCGCCATATGCATGTCGATGAAGGTATCATCCGGTTCTCCCGGTTCGGGGCGTTTGATGGCGCGTTGATCCCCCGTGGCCTCGAAGGCCGCGTTGACCTGCCCAACATCCAGCGTTAGCCGCCGGATCGAGCCGTCTCCGGACAAAGTGGTCCAGTCGTAAACAGCATTCCGCGCCATATCGACTTCGCGCTTCGGCCCGTCAGCCTGCAAGGGCGATAGCCCACCCAGCCCCAGCGCGCGTGCCACTTTGATGCCGCCCCGCACAAGGCTGTCGTCGATCACCATGATGGTTACGGTCGCACCCGAAATAATATCGAGGTCGTGACCCTCACCGCCGGTTTCGGCCTCAACCTTGAGGTCCAGTCCGGCATAGCCTTCGGTCAGTTCGACCATGCGTGAATTGGGGATGCCAATCAGAACGATAGGCTCCGAGTGCTTGACCAGTTTGACCCCGGTCAGAACCGCATCGTCATCAATGGCGGCAACCACGTGGATCGGTTTGCCGGAATAGCCGGTGGTGCCCACGAAATCAGAGGTCAGGAAGGCCCAGGCGACGGTATCTCCGCCCTTCAGAACTGGGGCAACGGGCACGTCGTCGCGTACCGGGCCAAAGGCATCGGCACCGGGGACCAGATCGGCGGGCTCAATCTCGGGCAGGAAGCTGGCGAGGCTGTCGGCATGGGCGCTGATTGCCATCAGGCAGGACAGAACAAAGGCCAGCAGAAAATGGGTTGCGCGACTTACGACCACGGCGCACCTCCGATTACTTGGGTGGACGCCATGGACGCGCGCAGGGCGCGTTCAGATTCTTCTTGGGCTACGCGCGGGGGACCCCGGGTTTCGGGCCACAAACGTTTCAAGCTTGAGATATGTACCAGGTCTTGCGTTTCGCAGCGTGCGGTTTGAACAGAACTGTCCCGGTTCATCACGGGCAGTTCCGGTACCGGAGCTGCTGAAGTGACAGCGCATAAGGCGCAGTCAGCGCATTTCGGGCAGGGCGCGGTTGGGTCTTTGGTCTCCCCCTCAAGGTCCACCTGAACCCAGACCGCCCCTGCCTCCGAGCAGATCTCCACCCACATGCTTTGCCCGGGACTCGCCAGCGCCGGGCCAAGCAGCTGCAACAGCAGAAGGAAGACGCCCGCCATAGCACAAGCGGCGCGGGACGCGCGAACAGCTGACATGTGCAGAGGGTTGAGGGCGGGCATGGAGCATCCAACTCGGCATTCTTTCCTGAGTCCTATGCCGTCCTCTCGATTCGAAACTTGACTTAAGTCATTTGTTCGCAAACTGACCAAAAATTAATCTTGGGATGTTTTCGCATAAAAAGCAGACAGTTAGGTGGCTGCCTTAGCCGTCTGCCTCGTCCATCAGTCCACGTACCCACCGCCCGGCCAGCCAGGATGCAGGTACGCCCAGAGGGATAGACCACAAGATCGCAGTAACCGGTTCGATCACGCCAAAACCAGCGCTGTTGGCAATAAGACCGGCCAGAAACAGGTTGATGGCCACGGTTAATGCCGTGGCCGGATAGAGCAGAATGGCCAGCTTCCAAACCGGCCATTTACCTTCAGTGGCTGGTGCCTTCTGAGAATGTGATTTTGTTCCAGACATTGTATTTCCCCGAAGGTTTGCGCATCGGCAGGCGGCGGACCTCTTCCAGCGTCTGCGCGTCATAGACGATTACTGCGCCGTCATCTTCCCAGATTGAAACCAGCGCATGGCTGCCATCCTTTGTGAACTCCACATGAGCAACCGTTTTACCGGGGGCAGGGCGCAGAGTCTTCACGATCTCAAGGCTTTGCTTGTCGATCACGTGCATCGCGTCCTTGTTGGGGCCGAAAAACACATCGGCCCAGACGTAGGGCGAATTCTCATGGCTGCGCATGAAGAACCCCGGCCCTTCGGTCTTGATCCGCTTGACGGTCTCCCAAGTCTGCATGTCGATCACCGATACGGTGCCATCAGTCAGGTGTGGTGTAGCCATCACGGTTGTATCGCCATGCTTCCACGTGATGCCCGAGCCTAGATGCGGCATGCCCGGCAAGTCCAGATCGGCCACTTTCTGACCGATGACCAGATCAATCACCTGACCGCCCTTGCCGTCTCGGGACGCGCCCATGACATACTCGTAACTCTGGTCAAAGAAGAAATCGTCCAGATAATCGGGCGTCGTGATCTTGCGCACAGGGAAGGGATCGGGGTTTTTGAACTGGCCTTCGATGCGGAAATCGTGTCCCAGCCCGAATTGCGGCGGGTTGGCTCCGTAGAAGACCTCCCAGATTTCGGGCACGTCTTTCAGAGCCAGCACGAAACTCTCGCGCGGGGGCGCCTGATAGACGGCCGAGACACGGCTGGGAACGCCCTTTTTACTTTTAACCTCGACGACCTTCGCGACCGAAAGGTCTTCAGTGGACAGTAGGGTCAGCGAATTCGGCAGGTAGTTCGCAACGGCCACCCATTTGCCATCTCCCGACATGGCGATGTTGCGGCTGTTTAGGCCCGCACGCACACGACCCACCTGTTTCAGAGCCCAAATATCATATTTCTGGACCCACCCATCGCGGGACATGATGAAGACATAACGACCGTCGGGGCTGAATTTCGGTCCGCCGTGGACGGCGAATGGTGTTTCGAACCGGTCCAGAACCTCGAATGTATCGCCATCCAGAACGCTGACATGGTGATCGCCGGTTTCAACGGCCAGCGTGATGTTCATCGGGTCGCTGTCCCAAACGGGAGCGTCAACCGGGATATAGTCTTCGTCCAGTGTGCGGCTGGCCATGATGTCAGCCTCGCCCCATTCCGGGTCGGACTCCAGCGGAGATTTTAACCAACCGGCCAGTTCCTCGATCTGTAGCGCATCGAGTTCGTGCGCAAAGGCAGGCATCTGGGTGGCCGTGCGCCCCTCGGCAATGACAGCGGCCACACGGGGACCGCGCATTCGCTTAAGTGTCTCGGGGATCAGCGCGGGGCCGACCCCACCCAAGCGGTTCTCTCCGTGGCAGGATGCACAGTGTTCGGCGTAGTCTGACGGTGCGTCTGCCCATGCGCTACCCGCCAGAAGAAGCGAGCAGAAGGTGCCGATTTTCAGAGAGTTAAAAGAATTGATGTGCCGGATCATGACGTTTCCCCCGGAACGGCGTGACCTGCAGGCGCTCGCCTGCATCGTCGACACCGATTTCTTGATTGGACAGATAGCAGGCCGGATCTTCAGCCCAGGGATCGCCGGTCAATTGCAAGGCCCGGATGCGGGTGTTGCCACCGCAGACATCCTTCAACTGGCAGGCTCCGCAGCGCCCTTTCAACGGGCGGGGGCGGGTGCGCAGCATGGCGAGCATCGGATCATCGCTGGTCCAAAGCTCGGAAAAAGAGTGGGTCTTCACATTGCCGACCGTGTAATCAGACCAGTAGGTATCCGGATGGACCCGTCCCAGATTGTCAATATTGGCCACGCCCAGACCGCTGGAGTTGCCGCCCCATGCGGCGAGATGCTCGCGTACGTGTGCGGCTTTCGCATCGTCGAAATGCGCGCGGACCCAGTTCAGGAAATATCCGGCATCGGCATCGTTGTTGCCGGTCACGATGTCCAGCGGACGCCCACCCGAGGCGGCCTCCCATGCACGGTCTAGCAGCAGGTCCAGCCCCTTGCGCGTGCGCAGGTGTTCTGCGTCTTCGCCGCGGTTTTTATCGCCACGTCCGGCATAAACGAGGTGGGACAGATAGAACTTGTCGACGCCCTCATCATCGCACAGCTGTAACAGATCGGGCAGGTGGTGCTGGGTACCTTCGGTCAGGCAGAACCGCAAACCCACCTTGATGCCACGCTTCTTGCATTCGCGCACACCGCGCAGGGCATCGGCAAAGGCGCCCTCGACACCGCGGAACCAGTCGTTGGTGGCGCCAATCCCATCCAGCGAGATACCAACGTAGTTGAACCCCACATCGGCGATCATGTCGGCGGTTTCGTCGTAAATCCGCGTGCCGTTGGTCGACAGCGCCAGCATCGGCACCAGGTCACGGGCGCGTTTGGCAATGTCGAAGAAATCGAACCGGTCCAGCGGTTCCCCACCCGAGAGGATCAAGGCCGGGACGCGAAACTGGCCAAGATCCTCAAGGGTTACCATGGCTTGCTCGTGACTGAGCTCACCCGGGAACGCAACATCCGCCGAGACGGTGTAGCAGTGGCGGCATTTCAGATTGCAGCGCCGTGTCAGGTTCCAGATCACCACTGGTTTGACCGGCCCGGGGCGGCGTTTGCGCACGGGGGTCGGGGTGACGAGTTGGTGCATGTATTCGGTCAGGCGGAACATGTCTCAGCCTTTCGTTTTCAGGCGTAGCCCGGTTTTTTTCAGGATGCGCGTGGAATAGAGAATATCTTTGGCCCTGCAGGCGTCGCCAAGGATGGCAGTGATCTCGGCGCGTTTTTCCTCGACTTCATTCCGGTTGGCGCCGTGGACCATGGCGAACAAGTTATAAGGCCAGTCGGGCAGGGCGCGGGGGCGTTCGTAGCAATGGGTCACAAACGGCAGAGCGCCGATCTGGGTGCCCAGTTCGGTCACGCGGTCGTCTTCCACATCCCAAACGGTCATCCCGTTCGAGGTCATGCCCAGTTTGTAGTGATTAGGCGCAGCAGCGATACGGCGAACTACGCCGCGTGACTTCATGTCGGCCAGGCGCAACAACAAAGCTTCCTCGCCGATGCCGAGGTCTGACGCGACTTGTGCATAGGGCTCAGGCACCAGAGGCAGGCCGCCTTGCAGCGCCTCGATAATCTCTCTGTCTTTCGCGTCGATCATGCCGCCACCCGGAAGCCGATGAAAAATTCCTGCAGTTTGGGGAAACGGAGAACCTCGATCCCCGTTTCCCGTTCGATTGCATCGGCGGTGACCTCGATCCCCTCGGGCGTTTCGGTGGCCAGTACAAACCACATGTTCAGCCGGTGCGTACGTTCATAATTATGGGCAACCTCGGCGTGCGCATTGACTTTGGTCAGGACGGTTTCAAAATTCCCGGGCGGAACGGCCATTGCACACAGGCAGAACGCGCCGCCCATGGCAGCGGCGTCGAAGAACGGGCCAAAACGGGTGATCACACGCTCGTCTTTCATCCGTGTCAGGCGGTTCAGCAACTCACTTTCCGAAATGCCCAGCTCAGCGGCAATCGCGGCATAGGGCTGCGTGGTCAGGGGCAGATCGTCCTGCATCCGGTTCAGGATCGCGCGGTCAGTTGCATCCAGCGTCATGCGGCGGCCTCCTTCGGTTGGATCAGCGCGCCGGTCTGTTTGAAGCAACGGGTCGAGAACAAGACCTTGTGACGTGCACCGGCCAGTTCCGGCAGAGCGGCGGCCTCTGACAGAACCTCCAGCGCTTCGTTACGCGACCGGGCGTGGATCATGGAATAGAGGCGATATGGCCAGATATCTTCGACCGGGTTGCGTTCGTAACACAGGGTTACGCCGGGATGCGCGGCAAGGGCCGGGCCAGCAGTGGCGACCTGCTCGGCGGGCATATCCCAGACCACCATCGCATTGGCTGACCATCCAAGCGCACGGTGTCGAACGATCACGCCCAGGCGCGAGATGATGCCCGCTTCGTGCAACGCCTTAATCCGTGCCATCACGCCCGACGTTGATCGACCCAGTGAATGTGCCAGCTCGGCAAAAGGTTCGGTGACCAGCGGCAGGCCAGAGCTCAGCGCCTGTAGCAACGGCCGGTCGCCGTCCTGCATGGCCGAACTGTCCACTTTGCGGGGTCCGGGCACGTTGCGGGTTTTGCCCGACATGCGGAACCCGAGATCAACGTTGAAAGGGCGTACCAGCCGCAGATCCAGCACGCGCAGCCCAGAGCGGTGGCTGATCCGTGCCAGCGTATCATTTACGTGCGCGCGGTCCGGGCCCGTGGCTACGAACCAGAGGTTCCAACTGTCCTCACGCTGGTAATTGTGGTTCACGCCGGGTTCCGCGTCGATCAGGGCGGCAATTTCTTCTAAACGCTCCTCCGGCGCGGCAACGGCAGCCAGAGTGCTGGCCGAGACCGCCCCGGGCGCAATCGTTGCGCCAACGCGGGTGATACGACCGGTTGCGCGCATGCGGGTAAGGCGGTCGATCACTTCCGCCTCTTCCAGCCCCAGCATGTAGGCCAAAACCTGAAATGGGCGTTCGGTCACTGGAAAATCGCGCTGAAATTCATCCAGCAGGCGGCGGTCGATCGGGTCCGTGATGTGTTCCATCTTTTACAGCCCCGTTCTGTGCGCACGTGCGGTAAAGAAGATGCCCGATGGGCTGTCTGCTTCGATCTCACGCAGTTTTTCAAAGGTGTGAGTGTCGTAGACCATCACCTTGTTGGCATCGCGCACGCTAAGCCAAACCTCATGCCCGCGAGGTGTGAACTCCATGTGCAGCACGGCAGGGCCGGGTTTGAATTCGTGGATGATCTCCTTGCTGACGCTGTCGATCACTTGGATGGTATCGTTCAGCGGGTGGGCGAAATTCACCCATACCTGCCGACCGTCAGGCCGGGCCATGGCAAAGACCGGCTGGCCGTGGGTTTTGGTGCGCCCGGTCTCTGTCAGTGTGTCAGAGTCGATCCATAGGACTTCATGATGGCCAACAGCGGGCAGCACGAACTCGCGACCAGTCAGAGCCCAGCCTTCCAGGTGGGGCATCTTGTAGACGGGCATCTCTTCCTGCCCGCGCCCGTAATTCGGCAACAGGCGGATGGGTTCAGGTGTTTCGGCCCAGAGGTCCAACGCGGTCAACCCGTCCTCACCAAAAAGGCCGGTGATATAGGTGCGACCATTGGCGGTGATTAGCGCGTCGTAGGGGTTTTTGCCCATGTCGGAAATTTTGGTGATCTCTGGGTCGCCTTTGTTGAAATCGGCAATCCAGGTCTCGCCCGTGTCCCACATGGTAAAGACGAACCGACGACCCGGCGCGTCGACAAGGCCGATGGTTTTGCTTTCAGTAGGAATGTCTGCGACCATCTCCAGCGTGACCGCATCAAAAACACGCACGCCGCCGGGTTCGTAGTTCGACACGGCCACCAACTTCCCATCGTCCGAAATCGCGCCGCCGATTGCGTTACCGGCCTGTACAACGCGGTTCACAATCTGGCGGGTGACGATATCGACCTTGGTCAACCCTCCGTCACGTCCGAAGACGTAGGCAAAGCGTTCATCGGGGGAATAGACCAGCGAGGCATGGGACAGGTCGCCCAACCCTTCGATTCGCGCCAACGCGGCACGGTCGGATTGGTCGACCAGCAGGACCGATCCTTTTGCGCGTTCGATCACAAGACCAAGATCTCCGGTCGCGGTGGGTTCGGCCTGAGCGGTGGTCATCAACAGGGTGGCTGCAAGGCCGAGGATAAGCTGTTTCATTGTGCCTCCTGTTCCAGCAGGTAACGGGCGATCCATTCGGCCTCTTCTTCGCTGATCAGGGGCCGCCATGGGGGCATCGCGGTGTCGGGGATGCCGTCTAGGATTACGCCGGTCAGTACGTCCGGGTCATAGTGTTGCAGGGTTTCGGATCGCAGATCGGGGCCAAGGCCGCCTTTCAGCGACAGCCCGTGGCAGGAACCGCAATCCTGGTGAACAAGCCGTTTCAGGGCGTTGGGATCGATGGAGTCGGCGGCAAAGGCCGAGGTGGCCACGAGCACTGCAGTGGTCAGAACGCTGCGCGAAACCCAACTGGAGCGCGCTTCACGCCCGCGCGGAAAGGGGCGTTGCCCTTTGCGCTTTGATCCAAGCCTAGCCATGGGCCTGTTCCAACAGGTCCGCCAAGGGCCGTTCAGCATAGAGCGATACAACCTTGCCGATGATGAAAAGCGTCGGCGCTTTCAGATTGGCGTCGCGCACATCCGTAGCCAGCTGGTCCAACCGGGAAACAAGACGGCGTTCATCGGGGGTTGTGGCTTTACCTACGGCCAGAACGGGGGTTGATCCGGGTAGGTTCTCGGTCATCAGCCCCATGGCGATCTGACCGATATTGGCGACGCCCATATAGACCACCAGTGTCGTCTCGGGATCGGCCAGCCGTTTCCAGTCCAGATCCAGCACTTTGTCCGCCTGCCGGTGCCCGGTGACATATTGGACTGAGGTTGCCAGCCCGCGATGAGTCAGCGGAACTCCGGTGGAACAGGAGGCGCCCTGTGCAGCCGTTATGCCGGGTGCATATTCGACTGCGATGTCGTGTGCCATCAGATAGGCAGCCTCTTCCGAGCCGCGTCCGAAGATCATCGGATCGCCGCCCTTCAGACGCGCGACAGTGTGACCGGCACGAGCCTCTTCCAGCAGGATTTCGTTGATACGATCCTGCGGCACCGTATGGCATTTGGGCGCCTTGCCGACCGGGATCAGGCGTGCGTTGTCGGCGTGCAGATCGAGGATGTCTGCCGAGACCAGACGGTCATAGACGACCACGTCGGCCTCTTGCAGCATGCGCAGGGCGCGCAGGGTCATCAACTCGGGGTCTCCTGGGCCGGCACCAATCAGAAAAACCTTACCGCTCATGTGCAAACTCGCTTGTTCTGAATGTCTTCGGAACCCGGATGTACTTCGCGCATTTGGGACGTCGCTGGGTGAGCCGGGCTTGTCATGAACGCAGGTTGGCGCAATCGTAAACCAACCTCCTTGACATAAGTTAAGGAGCGCGGGATTTGCGCCCGCGCTCCTCAGTTCTTGCCTGTATTTTGCCTCGGCTCAGGGTTCTACGGTGACCATGCCGATCATGTTCTGTGTTTCCCAATGTGGTCCGCACAGGTATTCTTGGGGACCTGGGGTCAGGAATGTCAGATCGACCGACTCCTCAGGGAACAGTCGGTCGCTTTCCGGTTCGCTGCCGTCTTTCAAAAGGACCGAATGGCTGGTGCGTTTGTCCACGTTTACCCAGCGGACCGTGGTACCTGCCTTCACGGTCAGCTCGAACGGGCAGAAGTTGTATTTGTACATCAGCACCACTTCGGCGTCCTCAACGGCTGAAGAGGGCTGACCAAACAGCTCGACATAACGTTCTTCGGCTTCGGCACAAATTTCAGTGGCCTCATCTGCAACTGCGGGCGCAGCCAGAAGCAGCAGCGCGGGAAGAAGGCGGTGGGATTTCATCGTCCATGTCTCCTTTCCAAAGGGGAAGGGGCCGGATTAACCGGCCCCCTTGGTTATTGTTTGACCACGTTGATATTGGCACTGTCGTCGTCCAGCGCCAAGCTGGTGTTCAGCGTCACGTGGTGGAACCGCGCGGCGGCAAAGTCATCATGGATGGCAAAGCCGACTGTGTAGGTCTGACCGGGCTCCAGCGGGATGTCGCCGGGTGCGCCAGAGTTCAGCGGCCGGGTGAAGACCACGGTCCACATACCGCCAGCCAGCTCGGCCGAAGCGGCAATCTCACCGTCATTCACGACACGCTGTTCCAGCAGATAACCATTCGTGGCGCTGCCATCCGCATAGACACGCATCAGGTCAAGATAGGTGCCGTCGGCCAGGTATTGCTCGATCTGCTCGGCGGCATGCAGTTTATCCCAACCACCCATCGGCTTACCGCGGCGGCCTTTGGTGTCGATCTCGGTGCGGCTTTCGCTGATGTATTTGGTCACGGTGTCTTGGGCAGTCAGACGACCCGATACATCACCATTGGCTGCAATTGCCTCTGCACCCGGATCAAACGGCATGTACGTGTTGTCGGCATGGCACGAGGCCCAGCAGCCAACCTGATCGCCCATTTCAATGCCGGTGCCGGTAATCATCATGGCGACCTTGATCTGGTTGTCCGGGTCCATCTTGCCGCCGTCGACGAACGGCGCGGGATTGTGTCCCGCATCCGGCCATTGCATGCGAACGTACAGGTTTTCATCATCATGCGCCGCCTGAACCGTTGCGTCGATCACACCACGTTTGCCAGGGATCGGCGTTGGTTCCAGATCACCACCGGCTACGATCTTGTTGCCGATCGTGTCCAGTTCCTTGGCGTGACAGGTCGTGCATTGATCTCCGCCTTTGGTCAGAGGACGAGCGCCACCGTGGAATTTGCCGTTCTGAACCCACTCAAACGAAGCCTGACCGGGGTAGAATAGTTTTAAATCCGCGCTGGCCACGGCGTTCCAGTCGATGTTGGAGGCAACATCGCTGCCACCGCCGCCCGCTGGAGCAGCAGAGGCTTCGCCTGACGCATTGGCGCGTTCTTCAGCCACAGCGGCATCAACAGCGGCTGCGATCTGGGCTTGTACAGCCTCTTGCTGGGCTTTCTTAGCTGCTTTTTCAGCCTCAGCTTCGGCAGCTTCTTTGGCTTCGATCTTCTCAAGGCTGGCCATGTATTCCGGTGGGATTTCGCGGATAAAGGCCGGGTTCGGGGCTTCGAGCTGTTCCAGATATTCTTCTTCGGCCCGGTCGCGGGCATCCGAGTGCGCGATCCCCTTGTGACAATCGATACAGGTTTGGCCCACTGTCATCGCGTTCAGGTGTTGCTGACGCGCGCGGGGTTTCTGGAATTCGGGCATCATCGATTCGAAATCGTGACAGTTGCGGCACTCGCGCGAGTCGGTGGCCTTCATGCGCTCCCATTCGTTCATGGCCAAGTGCACGCGCTTGGCTTCGAACTTCTCGCGCGTGTTGATGGTGCCGACAACCTTACCGTACAGCTCTCTGGACGCCTTGATCTTGCGGATCATCTTATGGGTCCAATCCTTGGGCACGTGGCAGTCGGAACAGACCGCACCCACGCCGGAGCGGTTCACGTCGTGGATGGTGCCGGTGTATTCCTCATAGACGAAATCACGCATTTCGTGGCACGAGATGCAGAAATCCTTGGTGTTGGTGGCTTCCATGGCGGTGTTGAACCCGCCCCAGAAGATGATGCCGCCAGCAAAGGCTGCGGCAATACCGGCCACAGGCATTCCCCACAGGAAATACCGGCGCCAGATCGGTGGTTTTTTATCCGGTTCGGAGGTCATATCCGGGCTCCGTTTTGGCTGTCTTGTCTGGCCTTGGGTGGCAGGCCGGTGAGTTTGGCTGATGGGTCAAACGAGGAAAGGGCGGGCGAGGGGCCCGCCCTTTCCGGTGTTGGTTTCAAACCCGTTAGGTGACGTGGTTCGACCGGTTGTAGACGTTGAACTTGCCGGTCGGGGCAAACAGGCCCTTCACGCGACCGATTTCTTCCAGCGTCTTGGCGTCGTAGATCACGATCTCACCGTTGGCCTCTTTCGAAGTCGAGCGGTTCCATTTGGATACCCAGACTTCGGAGCCGTCCTGGTTGAACTCGAAGTGGACGGCGACGTTGCCCTCCTCTTCGGTGATCTGGATCGTTTTCACGATCTCACCGGTTGCCTTGTCGATGACCTGCACCGACTGCTGAATTTCAGGCTCGGGGTGCTTGGTCTGGTCGGCCCAGATGTAGTCCGACGTCGGGTGTGTCCGGATGAACAGACCGGGTCCGTCGGTTTCAACCTCATAGCAGGTTTTCCATGCCTGATCCGGGTGACCTTCAGGGTCGTTACCCCAAACGGTGACTGTGCCTTCACCCAGGTGGGTGGTGCCGGCAACAGGACCGCAATTCGGGTCATCCCAGTTGGCGCCCGGTCCGGGGTGCGGCAGCGGCGCGGTGTCGATCAGAGCTTCCAGCTTGTGGGTTTCAGTATCGACCACGACCATCTTGTTCGACGCGTTTGCGGCGATCTGGAAGAAACGGCCGGTTGGATCAAAGAACCCGTCATGCAGGAATTTGGCGCTGTCGATCTTGTCGATCCGCAGGTTGTCCAGATCGGTATAGTCGACCTGCCACAGCTGACCGAGTTCCTTGACGGCAACGATCCATGTGGGTTCGTTCGGGGTGGTGTAGATTGCGGCCACGCGGGCCTCTTCGACATAGTCCCCGTCCACGTTGTAGCCCCGTGTCGAGACAACCTTTTTCGGCTCCATCGTTGCGGCATCTACGATGGCGAAATGCGGCGGCCAATAGGCCCCACCAATCACGTATTTACCGTCACCCGATACGGCCACGTCGCGGGCGTCATAACCAATGGTAACCTCGGCAACGAGCATGTTCTCGGGGTTCTGCCACAGGTCGATCTTGGTCATCTTGCCGTCGCGGCCCATGGTGTACCAGAAGCGGCCCGGGTTTTCCGGCTCTTCCAGTTTGTGGTGCTCGGACGCTTTCAGAACGTGCACGGCGTAACCGGTCGGGATGTGCGCCAGCACTTCTTTGGTGTCGCCGTCGATCACGGCCACCTTACCCACGTCGCGTTCGATGACCACGAAGAAGTTTTCCCAGTTGCGGCCGTGGAGCGGCTCGGTCGGGTAATCTTCGGGTTCTACATAGACCTTGCGGGTCGCCATCATTTGCTCAAGCGACATTTCCGGCGGCTTAGGCGGCTCCATCTGGATGTAGGTCGCCATGTCGCGGATTTCTTCTTCGGACATCACGTCCGAGAAGTTGTTCATCCCGCCTTCGGTACCCCAGGCGATGATCTTTTCAAGCCGTTCCTGACCCAGTTTCAGGGTGCCGGACTCGGTTACGGTGCCATCGGCGTTTTTAGTTTCCACCAACGGTTCAAGGCTTTTGCCGGTCGCCCCTTTGCGCAACACGCCGTGACAGCCGGCGCAGCGTTCAAAGTAAAGTTGTTTGGACGATTCAAAGGCTTCCTTGCTGAGGGTTGGCTCTTCGGCGAGGGCTGGTGCAGCGACGCTGCCCAGCAACATCGCCAAACCGACCCCGAAGGCGCGGCCAGTTTTGTTATAGCTGATTCCAAGTGACATGATCACTCTCCATTTGCGTGGTGAGGCAGGTCCAAGGGTGAGACATTGCGCATGGGTACTCCTTGACGAAAGTCAACACCGAGAGTGCAAATCAGCGATTGGGCAGGAAAAAAGTGCCAAATTACTACTGAAAAATAAGAGTTTTAGAGGCATGTTTTTGGTGGTTTTGATTTTGGTTAAGTCATGCATGCGGGCAGGCTGCTAGGGCTGAGAAAACGGTCAAGGAGAGCAGTCATGTCCACTGTCGTCACCCGTGTTCTCGGTGAGGGGTTTCGTGTTTTCTTCCTGTCTGCCGGTCTCTATGGGTTGTTCGTTGGGGTGGTCTGGGGGCTGTGGCTGACCGCGCCTTATCTGGCGCCGGATTATGGAATGACGCCGCCGATGTGGCATGCGCATGAGATGATATTCGGCTATGCTACGGCCGCGCTGGGCGGGTTCTTTCTGACAGCTGTGCCGAATTGGACGGGCGCGCCAGAAGCGCGTGCTCGCTTTATAACTTTTGCCGCTGGGTTGTGGCTTGCCGGGCGGATGGCGATGTGGTTCTCAGGTATACTGCCGCCTGTGTTTGTTGCAGTGGTTGATCTGGCGTTTGTCCCGGTTCTTGCAGCCAAAATCCTGACACAGCTGCTGCGCCGACCGAAACCACAGAACATGATTTTCCTGCTGTTGCTAAGCATGATCTGGGTTGCGGATCTGATGACTCATCTGGAATGGATGGGACTCACGGCAGATACACTGCAGACCGGGCTACGCGCGGGTTTGCTTTCATTGTGTTCAATGATCGCCATTCTGGGTGGGCGGATCACTCCAGCCTTTACCCGCAACGCAATGAAACGCGCAGGCGTGCCCGAGGCGGGATGGCCGGTCTCAGTCCCTGCCTTCGACAAGGCCGGCATGGTGCTTGCTTTGATCCTGCCGCTGAGCGTTCTGGTTTTGGGTGTGGGGCTGGTGGCCGGAGCATTGGCGTTGGCTTTGGGAGTCGCGCAGATTCTGCGCATGGCGCGCTGGCGTTCGCGTTGGGCTGCGCGACAACCGATTCTGCTGGCTTTGCACCTGGGGCTCGGAATGCTGGCGATCGGGCTGATCCTTTGGGGGCTGGCAGTGTTGGGTCTTGGCAATGAGGTCGCCGCCCTACACGTTCTGGGTATCGGTTGCGTTGGCGGCACGACTCTGGCGGTCATGAGTCGCGCCGCGCTGGGGCACAGCGGTCGTGCGTTGATCGCGCCTGGGCCAATGGTCGTGGCTTATGGGCTTATGGCTGTGGCAGCTCTGTCGCGCTGGGTCGGGGCCGAGCTGAACGCGGGTTACATGGTGGCGATGTTGCTGTCGGATGGTTTGTGGGTCTGCGCCTTTGCTCTGTACCTGATTGCCATGTGGCCTGCTTTGACGGGTCCCCGCGCGGCCCGGGCAGGATGATTTTTAATTACTTCTGCCAGTCTTGACTTTCGTTAAGGAGACACCATAGCCCAACGGCCATTCTGACCAGACTAGCTAAACTGCGCAAAGGAGAGCGCAATGCGAGAAGTCATGACCAAGAGCATGGCCCGCAACATATTCTATGGCGGGTCACTGTTCTTTATCCTCATCTTTCTGGCCTTGTCGGCCCATTCCCACTGGTACATCGTGAATTCCGAGAATTCGGCAAAACTCGATGAAAGTGTGGTTCGGGGCAAACACGTCTGGGAAAAACACGCCTGTATCAACTGTCATACGATCATGGGTGAAGGGGCCTACTTTGCTCCCGAAGTCGCGAACGTGATGACCCGCTGGGGCGTCCTCGACGATCCGGAATCGGCCTTTGAATCCCTTAAAGGCTGGATGGAGGCGCAGCCGACCGGCATTCCCGGTCGTCGGCAGATGCCGCAATTCAACCTTAGCGACGAAGAACTCCGCGATCTGACCAATTTCCTGATCTGGACGGACAATATCGACGCTCAGGGCTGGCCGCCTAACGAGGCCGGTTGAGAAAGGGAACGGAGAAATGAAATACGAATCCCAAAAAATCGCCTACGCCTACTTTGCGGTGGCAATGGCCCTGTTTGCGATACAGGTGATCGGCGGCCTGCTGGCCGGTCTGATCTATGTTTTCCCAAACTTCCTGAGTGAGCTTCTGCCGTTCAACATCGTGCGGATGCTGCACACCAACTCTCTCATCGTCTGGCTGATCCTGGGCTTCTTCGGTGCGGCTTACTTCCTGATCCCGGAAGAATCCGAGCGTGAGATCCATTCACCCAAGTTGGCCTATCTACAGTTGATCATTCTTGTGGTCGGCACTTTGGGCGTGGTTGTGACCTATGTCTTCAACCTGTTTGAGGGCAACTGGCTGCTGGGCAAAGAAGGGCGCGAGTTCCTTGAGCAGCCCAAATGGGTCAAGGCAGGCATCGTCGTGGCCGCGCTGATCTTCCTTTACAACGTGTCGATGACCGTTCTGAAGGGCAAGAAGACCGCCATCACCAACATCCTTCTGTTGGGTCTGTGGGGTCTGGCGCTGCTGTTCCTGTTTGCTTTCTATAACCCGGGCAACCTGGCCCTGGATAAGCAATACTGGTGGTATGTCGTCCACCTGTGGGTTGAAGGCGTGTGGGAACTGATCATGGCCTCGATCCTGGCCTACCTGATGCTGAAGTTAACTGGTGTTGACCGCGAGATCGTCGAAAAATGGCTCTATGTCATCGTCGCCGCTGCGCTGTTCTCAGGCATCCTTGGTACGGGTCACCACTACTACTGGATCGGTACGCCTGCGTACTGGCAGTGGATTGGTTCGATCTTCTCGAGCCTCGAAGTTATCCCGTTCTTCGCGATGATGGCCTTTGCCTTTGTCATGGTCTGGAAGGGCCGTCGTGACCACCCCAACAAGGCCGCGCTGCTGTGGTCGCTGGGTTGTGCCACGCTCGCCTTCTTCGGTGCCGGTGTCTGGGGCTTCCTGCACACACTGCACGGAGTGAACTACTATACCCACGGTACTCAGATCACCGCGGCCCACGGTCACCTGGCCTTCTACGGTGCCTATGTCTGCCTCAACCTGGCGATCTTCAGCTATGCAATGCCGATCCTGAAGAACCGTGATCCGTACAATCAGGTGCTGAACATGGGTTCGTTCTGGCTGATGACCAGCGGCATGGTCTTCATGACCTTCGTGCTGACCTTCGGCGGTACCGTGCAGACACACATGCAACGTGTGGTCGGTGACTACTTCATGGACGTACAGGACCAAATCGCGATCTTCTACTGGATGCGTCTTGGTTCGGGCATCGTCGTTGTCCTCGGCGCGCTGCTGTTCATCTACTCGATCTGGGTTCCCCGGAAAGAGATGGTTGAACCCGGCCCGATCGAACGCGACCGGCTGGAAAACGATCCTGACCACGTCGCAGCGGAGTCATGAAGATGGACGGCTCAAGAAACATGGGAACGGGGGCGGCGAACGCCCCCTTCTACCTGCCCCAAGGCGATGAGTGCGATGTGTTCACCGCCGCTTATAACAACGACTTACCGGTTCTGTTGAAAGGACCGACAGGCTGCGGCAAGACCCGCTTTGTGGCCCATATGGCTGCCCGTCTTGGCCGCCCACTTTACACCGTGGCCTGCCACGACGATCTGGCGGCTGCCGACCTGATCGGACGCTACCTTCTAAAGGGCGGAGAAACTGTCTGGGTTGATGGCCCCCTGACCCGGGCGGTGCGCGAAGGCGCGATCTGCTATCTCGACGAGGTGGTCGAGGCCCGCAAGGACGTCACCGTTGTGCTGCATCCGCTGACCGACGACCGGCGTATCCTGCCGATCGACCGGACGGGCGAAGAGCTTGAGGCTGCGCCCGGCTTCATGCTGGTGGCCTCGTATAACCCCGGATACCAGAATATCCTGAAAACCCTGAAACCCTCGACCCGCCAACGGTTTATTTCGCTCGAGTTCGACTTTCCGTCGCCCGAGATGGAAGCCGAAGTTGTCGCCCAGGAAAGCGGTCTGGCGCTTGAGCGTTGCAAACCGCTGATCCGGCTGGCGAACAAGCTGCGCGGGCTCAAGGGTCAGGATCTTGAGGAAGGCGTTTCCACCCGTCTGGTCGTTTATGCCGCGACGCTGATCGCACAAGGCATGTCGACCGACCGCGCCATCCTTGCCGCAATGATCGAACCTCTGACTGATGACGAGGATATCAAACGCGGGCTCCTCGATCTTGTCACGGCTGTCTTTGGGTGAGGCCGGCCGATGGTCAGGATCGATTTTGAGCCATGGGAACCCGAAGAAACGATCGGGAAACTGTGGCACACCCTTGCCAGCCGCCTCGATGCACCTGAGGTGCATGTTGGAGCCGCGGTCGACCTCTCTGAGGTCGCGGGGCGGCTGGCTGTCCTCTTCCGAGGGCTTGGGGGTAGCCCGGGCGTAGAATTACGCCCGGTCTCACCCGAGGTTTCACGTCACCGTTTAGGCTGGCGCCGCAGGCTGGCGACTGAGGTCGAGCTGATGCCGCGTGCCTCGTTCGACGGAGAGATTTTGCGGCTGCCGGATCGGCTGGCTGTTTTCCCTGCGCGCGAAGCAAATGGCGCGCTCTATGTCTGGCTGGCCGCCGCTGCCGCTCATGCCGGAACCCGTATTGATGAAGAGGATCCCCTGCGGGCCGATTTGTTTGCGCTGAAGGCTGCGCAGGACATGGTTGAGGCCACGTTAGAAGACGCACCGGGCCTTCGCCCGCTCTATTCTGAACTCTGCAAAGGTATCCTTTATCAGCGAGACGTCCCGAACCTGCCGCCGGCTGAAGCGGCTGTCGAAGAACTGGTCCGCCAGCTGCTGGGCGATCCAGGCTCATTGTCAGAGAAAGCAGAGCAACTTAAGACGCTGGACGGCGATGTAACCGCCCCTCGTGGATACCAGAGTTTCCGCCCGGTCCCCCTCTGGCCAGAGCTGCGTGCCGTTGGTTTCTCGGAACATAACGAAGTAGAAAACCCGGATACCGAAGGACCTCCCGAGGAGTCGGGCGAAAAAACGCACCGGGCGCGCCGCCGCAAATCGGATCAGGCCAACCGCAGCGACAGTTTCATCCTGCATAAGTTCGAGGCCATTCTCAGCTGGGCTGAGTTCCTGAACATCAATCGACGTATCGACGACGATGATCCTGACAATGCAAAGAAAGCCGCCGATGACCAGGAAGAAATTGGGCTGGGTCAGATTTCCAAGGCTCCGCCGACGAAGCTGAAACTGCACCTCGATCTTGCGCCCGAAGATGTAAATCGCGAGCGCCTGTCTGGCCGTATCCTCTATCCTGAATGGGATGTGCGCACTGGGCAGTACTTGCCCGATCACGTCAACGTGCTGACCTCGGATGCCGAGATCCGCGAAGACTCCGCCGAGTTCGGCAAAGATGCCGCCACAGCCCGCCGTATCCGCGCAGTGAAACGTCAGTTCGAAGCCCTGCGCCCCGGCAGGGTGATGACGCGTGGCCACTTGGACGGCGACCAGCTGGATATTGAGGCTACCGTGCGTGCCGAGACAGACCGGCTTGCCAGCGGTGAGGGTAATGAGCGCATCTGGATGCAATCCCGCCCCGTTGCACGCGATTTGGCCGTGTCGATTCTACTGGATGTAAGTCGTTCGACTGAAAGCGCTGTGACTGGCCGCGCTGTGATCGACATCGAACGCGAGGCGCTGGCCGCGCTCGCCTGGGGTCTGAATGCCTGTGGCGACGATTTTGCGATCCATGCTTTCAGCTCGCTCAAACGTCAGCGGGTTTATGTGCAGCGGTGCAAACGGTTCGATGAGCCGATGGGCACCATGGTTGAACAACGCATCGCCTCACTGCGCCCCGGCCATTACACGCGATTGGGAGCGGCAATCCGTCATTGCTCGGCCGATCTGGCCAAGCAATCGCGTAAACGCCGACTGCTGCTGGTGATCACCGATGGCAAACCGAACGATCTGGACCATTATGAAGGCCGGCACGGCATCGAAGACACCCGCCAAGCTGTCTGTGAGGCGCGTCGGGCCGGGCAGTCGGTCTTTGGTGTCACCATCGACAAAACCGGCAAAAGCTGGTTCCCGCGCATGTTTGGGCAGGGCGGTTTCGCCGTCATCCCCGACCCCCATCGCCTGACGATGGCCTTGCCGCAGATCTACCGCCAACTGGTCGGCGCATGAGTGACATGAGCGACTCGTCTCTGATTGACGAATTGCCGGGCGAGTTGTTGATGTGGGTGCTGATCATCTCGGAGCTGCTGGTGTTTGGCGCCGGCTTGATCGCCTTTATGGGGGTGCGCCTGACTGATCCGGCAGGCTTTGCCGAGGCGCAATCGCATCTGCACCGCACGGGTGCTGCGTTCAATACGGCTGTTTTGGTTACCTCAGGCTTTTTGGCCGCGCAGGCGCTGCATTGGCGTCAGGCGGCGCGACGGGGCGCGGCCCGTCTGGCATTGATCGGGGCGGCTCTGCTTGGTGTGATTTTTCTGATCATCAAGGGCGTGGAATATGCTGATAAGGCGGCGCAGGGGATCAGTTATGAAACGCACCCCTTCTTTTTGTTCTACTATCTGTTGACCGGTTTTCACGCTGCGCATGTGCTGGCCGGCGTGGGTATCCTGCTGCTGGTCACCTGGCGCGATGACCCTCGCAATATCGAGGCCGGTGCACAGTTCTGGCACATGGTTGATTTGGTTTGGATCATGTTGTTCCCGGTGATTTACCTGTTGGGATGAGTGCGATGGTCAACAATCCTTTGACACGAGCCTGGTTCGCGCTTTTGGGGTTGAGCCTTGGGTCGGCTTTACTGACCATGATGCCTGTATCACCTGCGGTCATGGGTGGTGGCATACTGCTGCTGGCGCTTATCAAGGCGCGCGTTATCCTTGCCCGATATCTGGACCTTGCCCACAGCCCGAGTTGGCTGAGTGGGTTCACCATGGTGCTGACTGGTTTCGCGTTGGTGATTTTCGGCCTCTACCTGATCTGACACGAAAAAAGCCGCCCGGGTCGGGCGGCAGTTTGCAAAGCTAAGGGGCGCTTCGATTTATTGGGCGGCCATCGGTCTTCGTGCGATCTGGCACCGCTGCCAAAGGGCTGACAGAGCACCGACCAGATGGTCGATATCTTCGTCGGTATGTACCGGAGATGGGGTGATCCGAAGACGCTCGGTTCCTTTTGGTACAGTGGGGTAGTTGATCGGCTGGATATAGATGCCAAACTCTTCCAGCAGCGTGTCCGAAATGAATTTACATTTTACGGGATCGCCCACCATCACAGGGATGATGTGGCTGGGGTTGGGTAGGTGCGGAATACCCTCGGCGTCCAGCCGGGCGCGTACTTGCTCTACGCGAGCCTTTTGCAGATCGCGTTCGGCATTCGACTGTTTCAGGTGTCGGATCGAGGCCGCAGCACCTGCGGCAATGGACGGCGGCAGGGCAGTGGTGAAAATGAACCCGCTGGCAAAGCTGCGAACGAAATCACACAGGGCAGCTGAGGCGGCGATGTACCCGCCGACCACACCGAATGCCTTGCCCAAAGTGCCCTCGATCACGGTTAGGCGATCCATCAGGCCTTCGCGTTCGGCAATACCACCTCCGTGCGGGCCATAGAGGCCAACGGCGTGAACCTCATCCAGATAGGTCATTGCACCATATTTGTCGGCGAGGTCGCAAATCTCCTTGATTGGTGCGATATCCCCGTCCATCGAATAGACCGACTCAAAGGCGACCATCTTCGGGGCGTCCGGGTCAGCGGCAGCCAGTTTTGCCTCAAGGTCTTCCAGATCGTTGTGTTTCCAGATCACTTTTTGCGCGCGGGAATGGCGGATACCTTCAATCATCGACGCGTGATTCAAAGCGTCTGAGAAAACGATCAGGCCGGGAATTTTCGCGGCGAGGGTGCCAAGGGCAGCCCAGTTCGAAACATATCCAGAGGTGAAAAGAAGCGCGGCCTCTTTTCCGTGCAGATCGGCCAGTTCGGCCTCAAGCAGCACGTGATCGTGAGTGGTGCCTGATATGTTCCTTGTGCCCCCGGCGCCCGCGCCGCAACGGTCCAGCGCGTTATGCATAGCCCCGATCACATTCGGGTGCTGGCCCATTCCCAGATAGTCGTTCGAGCACCAGATCCGAACATCGCGCTGCACCTGCCCGTCGGTCTGGCGGGCGTTCGGAAAGGAACCGCAGCGGCGTTGCAGGTCGATAAAAACACGATAGTTCCCTTCGTCCCGCAGGTCGTCCAGGCTCTGGGTGAAAAATCGCTCGTAGTCCATCTTTCTTGCTCCCCGGATTACTGGCTTTAGGGTGAATTTAGGCGCGGGGCGGACCCAGTAACATGACAATAGTCAAGTTGGTGCATGAAAAGACTGGTGCGTAGATCGCAGCTTTGGCATAGCCTGAACACGAAGGATGTACCGGTCAGACTATCGACCAGGGAAAAAGGGGAACCTTCTTGGCGCACGAAGCACAAAAAGCCATCGCGCGGCAGTCGCTCTTACTCAAGAGCTTGCCGGACCAGCATATCGACACGTTGCTAAGCCACGCAATATGGCGCAGCTATGACCGGGGCGAGACGATTTTCCTGCAGGAAGAAGAGGCCAAGGCTGTGCACGTGGTGCTGGCGGGTTGGGTCAAACTGTTCCGCATGTCACCCACCGGAGCCGAAGCGGTGGTGAGTGTCTTTACACGTGGCGAAAGCTTTGGTGAGGCGGTCGCGTTGCGGAACGTGCCATATCCTGTTTCGGCTGAGGCGGTCTCGGCTTGCGAGGTGATGCACATTCCCAGTCCGGTCCTGCTGTCGCTAATGAAGGAAGACCCTGAGATTGGCGTGTCGATATTGGCGGCGACCTTTACCCATCTTCATTCTCTGGTCGCACAGTTGGAGCAACTCAAGGCCCAGACCGGGGCGCAGCGGGTAGCCGAGTTTCTGCTGGGTCTTTGTGATGCGGAAATCGATGGGTGCGACGTGGAGCTGCCTTATGACAAGATGCTGATCGCAGGCCGCCTGGGAATGAAGCCGGAAAGCCTGAGCCGGGCATTTTCGCGTCTCAAGACGGTTGGCGTGAAGATCAATCGCAACCACGCAGTGATTGCCGATATAGAGCGTCTGCGGGACTATGCCGAAAGTGATCCGTCAGAGAAGTGATCACCACTGACCCGCCGCCGTAATTCGAAAGCGCGGTATTGCATAGCAATGGCCAGATTGAACTTCCGTAGACTTGCGTGAGCGTTGCCGCTTGATGGCGGCGCGCACCAACGCATCAACCGTAGTCTGGAACATACGGTTTTTACTGCTCAGAAAAAGTCAGGGAGTACGATTCTTACTTTCTGTATGCCGCAACGTCCGAGTCATTGCGCAGAAATACAAACACAGGTAGCAAAAAACTGCATCAACTAGTCTATAACTAGAATCGGATTATCAATGTTAAAAAGTCGTTTAGTTACCTCAATTTGTATATTCATGGCTCTTTCATTTGTCGCGGCCTGTGATGATGGCGCAAGCGAAGCGAAATCAGTCACGAAAGTAAAATACTCGGGCAACTTCAACACGATAAGTGGCAAGCTTTCCGACGGAAGCGAGTTTGAGGGTGTCGCTTGGTGGGTTTCCGGCGCTTACAAAGGCAAGTTTTGCCTGCAAACCGCTGAAGCCGTATGTTCTGGAAAATTCTCTGCTAGAGCATCGCGAGTCATTGCCGGCCAGTTCGAATGCTCAGACATGGCGACCGGGTCGTATCGGACAGAACGAATAGAAAAAGGCGCACATCTGCATCCAATAAAAGCAACGGGTATCCTGTCCGACGGTCGGACAAGCGTTGCGGAGTTTGCACCTCTCCAAGAAGGTTCGGGCGAAACGATTTGCTACCAATAACGTCATGTTTGCTGGCGCGATAGGTCATCCCGAGATTGGAAGCTGACAAAGCTAAAAGCGCTTCGGAGCAAGTTTTTCCAAACCCTCAAACAGCGGATATCAGTGCGTTTGCCGCTCCAACAAACCCCGCCACCGCCACTGCGCTCGCCAGTAGAATACAAAAAACTTCAAGCACGCTAAGCTTCATTTTAACCCCCATTAAAACGTCCGCAGGGCTTACGGCAATTATTATGGGTCGCAAAGGGGGTTAAAGTTTACGCTGCGGAAACTTGCTGAGAGAGCGGCGCAAAATTGCCCAAATATAGAGTTTCGATGATGCGTTAAGCATTCACAGGGATATTCAAAACTTGCCTTGTAACACTACTGCCTCACCAGAATCGTTGAGTCTGTGACGACATGGATAACCGAATAGAGGGCGCGCAATCAGAAGGCGCTTTGTCTGTTTCTTTTGTTTGCGGCACCTTACACCTGCAATGTGCCGTTCGTGGCAGAATTTCGGTCAGCAACATCAGTGCATAGGGAAAACGGGACGCAGAAAGACAGGCATTTCCTGACAAATTGATCTTACATCGATTTTCTGGGATTAAATGGTGCTGCTGGAGAGAATTGAACTCTCGACCTCTCCCTTACCAAGGGAGTGCTCTACCTCTGAGCTACAGCAGCGCTGTGGGCGGGTGATTAGACTCAAACGAAACGCGGCGCAAGGGTGTCTGGACGGTTTTTTTCGCCTCCTGTAGAGAAAGATCATGGCAGACAGAAATACACCCAAAAAACATAGCAAATCCGGAGATGCACGCGAAGAGCGGCTGAAGGCAGCGTTGAAAGCAAATATGGCACGGCGCAAAGCGCAGGCTAAGGCGCGGGCGGCATCTGAGGATAAAGCCGATAAGGATGAGGGATAAGAGCAGATGGATTCGATTCTGGTGACGGGTAATGGCCCGCTGAACGGTCAGATACCGATTGCGGGAGCCAAGAACGCGTGTTTGACGCTGATGCCCGCGACCTTGTTGAGCGAAGAACCGCTGACGCTGACCAACGCGCCGCGGCTCAGCGACATCAAGACTATGACAGCCTTGCTTCAATCGTTGGGGGCCGAGGTGTCCTCGCTGCAGGATGGGCAGGTTATCGCGATGTCCAGTCATGACCTGACAAGTCAGACGGCGGATTATGAGATCGTTCGCAAGATGCGCGCCTCGAATCTGGTGCTGGGTCCGTTGCTGGCCCGGTTTGGAGAGGCGGTCGTCTCGCTACCCGGCGGCTGCGCAATTGGCGCGCGACCGATGGACCTGCATGTTGAGGGGCTTGAAGCGCTGGGCGCTGAGATTGAGTTGGAGGACGGCTATCTGCACGCCAAGGCGCCGGGCGGGCTGAAAGGCGCGGTGCATGAGATGCGCTTTGCCTCCGTCGGCGCGACCGAGAACATCGTTATGGCGGCCACGCTGGCCAAGGGGACCACGGTGCTGAAAAACGCCGCGCGAGAGCCAGAGATCGTCGACCTGGTTGAATGCCTGCGCAAGATGGGTGCGCAAATCTCGGGCGAGGGGACCTCGACCATAGAAATTCAGGGCGTTGACCGCCTGCATGGTGCGACGCATCAGGTCGTGACCGACCGGATTGAGTTGGGCACCTATATGCTGGCCCCGGCGATTTGCGGCGGCGAAGTGGAGCTGCTGGGCGGCCGAATGTCTCTGGTCGAGTCCTTCGCTGAGAAACTGGACGCTGCGGGCGTGGATGTGGTGCAAACGAAAGACGGTCTGAAGGTGGCGCGTAAAAACGGCCGCGTTCGGTCCGTAGATGTGGTAACCGAACCCTTCCCCGGTTTCCCGACCGACCTACAGGCGCAGATGATGGCGCTGATGTGCACCGCCGAGGGCACCTCGGTTCTGGAAGAGCGAATCTTCGAGAATCGTTTCATGCACGCCCCCGAACTGGTTCGCATGGGCGCGAATATTGAGGTGCACGGCGGTACGGCCACCGTGACTGGGGTCGAGAGCCTGAAGGGCGCGCCGGTGATGGCGACGGATCTGCGGGCGTCGGTCTCGCTGATTCTGGCAGGTATGGCGGCCGAGGGTGAAACGACAGTCAGCCGGGTCTATCATCTGGACCGCGGCTATGAACATGTGGTGCGCAAGCTGGAAGGCGTGGGTGCTAAAATCGAACGGATCAAGGGCCAATGACAGACGCAAGTTTCCACGACGGGCGTGAGGCCCCGCTGAATCTCGGTGCCGAGGACACAGATGACTTGCAGGTTATCTCGACCCTGACGCAGGACGCCGTGTTTCCAATCACCGAGATGACATGGCAGCCGTCTCAACGGCGGTTCGGGCTACTGCTGAATCGTTTTCGTTGGGAAGATAAGGACGCGGCCACCCGTCGCGACCGGCCATTTGAACGCGTTCAATCCGTGCTGGTTTTCGATTCCGTTCTGTCCGTGGCCAGCCAAGGCATCGACCGCAGCGATAAGGACATGGTGATGTCGCTTCTGTCTGTTGATTTCGAGGCCGGTGAGGATGGTGCAGGGCAGATTCTGCTCACGTTGGCGGGGGACGGGGCCATCCGGCTGAAGGTCGAGGCGCTGGACGCAACGCTCAAAGATGTCACGCGACCTTATCAGGCCACATCGGGTCAGGCCCCGCATCACCCTGAATAGATGCAAAACAAGCGCGGTATTTCTCAGGCATTTCCGCAGGCGATAGAGGGGATTTACCTGCGCCGCGCAACCGTTTTTGACGTGTTCGACCTGAGCAAGGTTCTGGTCCGGTCGATCACTCAACTCTGCCAGGCGGATCATCAGAACGATCCGGAAGCAATTGCACAATGGACCGCGAACAAGGACCCGGCAACGATCCGAGGCTGGATCGCTGGCGGGGCTCAGATTTGGCTTGCTGAACATGCGGGCCAAGTTGCGGCCGTGGGTGGCTTGCGTGATGCCGAAATCACGTTGCTTTACCTTGATCCTGACCATACCGGTCATGGCATCGGAGCGGCCATGTTGTACCGGCTGGAGCAGGAACTAGTCTCGGCCGGACATGCGGAAGCTCGGCTTGAGGCCACTCGAACGGCGCAGGAATTTTACCGGCGGCATGGCTGGCAAGCTACAGGCCAGTGCGGTGCGCGCGGCGATGTCACGTGTTTTGCTATGCGCAAATCGTTGCACCCGCGGGTCTAAGGGTTGAGGCCAGCCTGCACCGGCGATATGTCCCGGTTAAACGCCCCGGAGTGCCAGATCATGCCTGTTTTTCTTGATACCACATCGCCCGATTTCGAGTCCGCCTTTCAGGCGCTGTTGTCGGCTAAGCGCGAAGACAGCCCGGATGTGGATGCCACAGTGGCACAGATCATCGACGATGTTCGCAGCCGGGGCGATACCGCCGTTATCGAATTGACCGCCAAATTCGATAGGCTCGATCTGACGCCCGAAACACTGGCCTTTTCCGCTGAGGAAATCGAGGCGGCGGTTGCGAAGGTCTCGGAAGCTGACCGTGCAGCGCTGGAACTGGCGGCTGAGCGTATCCGGGCCTACCACGAAAAACAGATGCCAGAGGACCTGCAGTGGACCGATCAAGCGGGGGCGACCCTAGGCTGGCGCTGGACGGCAGTCTCGGCGGCAGGGCTGTATGTGCCGGGGGGGCTGGCCTCGTATCCGTCCTCGGTTCTGATGAACGCAATTCCGGCAAAGGTGGCCGGGGTTGAGCGGCTGTCCATCGTGGTCCCCACTCCAGACGGGCAGGTGAACCCGCTGGTTCTGCTGGCGGCGCAGCTGTCGGGCGTGGATACGATCTATCGCATTGGCGGCGCGCAGGCGATTGCGGCGTTGGCCTATGGCACCGACAGTATCGCGCCGGTCGACAAGATCACCGGCCCGGGCAACGCCTTTGTCGCTGCCGCTAAACGCCGCGTGTTCGGCAAGGTCGGCATCGACATGATTGCCGGCCCGTCCGAGATTCTGGTGATCGCCGACAAGGATAACGATCCCAACTGGATCGCGTTGGACCTGCTTAGCCAGGCCGAGCATGATGAAAGCGCACAGTCGATTCTGATCACCGACGACGCCGATTTTGGGCAGGCCGTGGCGCAGGCGGTAGAGGTGCGTTTGGAAACCTTGCAGCGCCGTGTCATTGCTGGGGCCAGCTGGCGCGATTTTGGCGCTGTCATCACCGTGCGTGATCTGAATGAGGCTGCCGTCCTGTCGAACCGGATTGCGCCTGAACATCTGGAGTTGTGCGTCGCCGACCCGGTCACGCTCAGCGAGAAAACCGTCCACGCAGGTGCGATTTTCCTCGGTCAGTACACTCCGGAAGCCATCGGAGATTATGTAGGTGGCCCAAATCACGTGTTGCCCACCGCACGTTCAGCCCGGTTCTCGTCCGGTCTCAGTGTCATGGACTTTCTCAAGCGCACCACATTGAGTCAGATGACGCCCGAAGCGCTGCGCGCGATCGGTCCCGCAGCCGAGCAACTCGCGCGGTCCGAAAGTCTGGAGGCGCATGGCTTGTCTGTCACGGCGCGCCTCAAACGTCTGAACGATTGAACTTTCCATGCCCTGCCGGTCACGCCATCAACCGAACTTAAAACTGTCTGACTGAACAGGGGCGAACTTGAGGGCAGACCTGAGGCGCCGCCGCACCGGCAACCGTGAGGGAGTTTAAATTGGAGCGCGAATAGGGCGCTTGCGGGCATTTGTTGCGAAAGCGCCAGATCGACCCGAATGGGCATCCGATTTAGCACTTTCCCGCGTTGTCCAATTTTTTCAGTTGCTATAAGTCTGTCGTGACCTGAACGGACCTGAAACTTATGACCCGTATTTCGCATATCGAACTGGATGACCGAAACCTGCCTCCGCCGACCCCTGAGATCGAGCAGGAGCGCAAAGTTGCCATCTATGATCTGCTGGAAGACAACAGCTTTACCTTGCCGCAGCGGGAAGACCGCGTTGTGCCGGATGGGCCGTATCATGTTCAACTATCGATCCGCGACAAACGCCTGGTCTTTGACATCGCCACCGAGGCGGAAGAAAAGGCCGCCGAGTTCCATTTGTCGCTTGGCCCGTTCAAGCAAGTGGTCAAAGACTATTTCCAGATCTGCGAAAGCTATTTCAATGCAGTAAAGACCCTGCCACCCAGCCAGATCGAAACGATCGACATGGCCCGGCGTGGTATCCACAACGAAGGTAGCCGCGTGTTGCAGGAGCGCCTGGAGGGAAAGGCGAACATTGATACCGATACCTCCCGTCGCCTGTTCACGCTGATCTGCGTGCTGCACTTCGGGGGGTGACGGGTGACGCCTCTGCCGCAGTCGGTCCTGTTTTGTTGCGACCACAACTCGGTTCGGTCGCCGATGGCCGAAGGCATTATGAAGAAATTCTATGGCACCGGAACGTATGTGCAATCCGCCGGTGTGCATAACGACCTAGAAATTGACGGGTTTTGTATCTCTGTCTGCCAAGAGATCGGTGTGGAACTATCGCGTCACCGGGCGCGCTCGTTTGATGAGATGGAGGAGTGGGGTGATGACCTCAGTTCCTTTGACTTGGTCATTGCCCTATCGCCCGCCAGCCAGCGCCGCGCGCTGGAACTGACGCGGGTTTTTCATCTGGATGTCGATTATTGGCCAATAATGGACCCTACTGGACTAGGTGAGAGCCGTGAACAAAAGCTACATCACTACCGACAAACCCGCGATCAGATCATCAAGCATCTGATAGATCGCTGGGGCGAACCAAGGGAGTGACCATGAACCAGACCGTCAAAACCTATTTCGATGCGTTCAACGCGGGAGATGTCGAGGCCATGCTTGCCTGCTTGTCCGAAGACGTGGCCCACCACGTGAACGAGGGCCAGATTCGTGTCGGCAAGGAAAAATTCTCCGCGTTCTGTGATCACATGAATCGCTGCTACAAAGAGAACCTGACCGATATCGTGGTGTTCGAAGCCGAAGGCGGCACCCGCGCAGCGGCTGAGTTCATCGTGAACGGCACTTATCTGGAAACGGATGAGGGCCTGCCAGAAGCGCACGGCCAGACCTATCGCCTACCTGCCGGGTCGTTCTTTGACCTGAAGGACGGTAAGATCACCCGCGTTACCACCTTCTACAACCTCGCCGACTGGACCAAACAGGTTTCGAATGGCTGAGGTCACCGCCGTCCGCCCCCTGACCGGAGCGGCGCTAGAGGCTGCTCTGGACGATGTCGCCCGCCTGCGGATCGAGGTGTTTCGCGCGTGGCCGTACCTGTATGACGGTGATCTGGATTATGAACGCAAGTATCTGCAATCCTATCGCGACAGCGACAAGGCCATCGTCGTCGGCGCCTACGACGGTGATCGTCTGGTCGGCGCATCGACCGGCGCACCTCTGACCGACCACGCCGACGATTTCGCCTCAGCGTTCGAGGGCACCGGGCTGGGCCTGTCCGAAATCTTCTACTGCGCTGAATCCGTACTGCTGTCGGGCTATCGGGGGCAGGGCGTCGGCCATAAGTTCTTCGACCTGCGCGAGGGACATGCCCGTGCACTGGGTTTCAGCAAATGTGCGTTCTGCAGTGTGCAGCGCCCCGCAGATCACCCGATGCGTCCCGACAGCTACCGGCCACTGGATGCCTTCTGGCGCGCGCGGGGATTTGAGCCGCTGCCCGGTGCGGTGGCGCAGTTTTCGTGGAAGGATATTGGCGAAGAAGGTGAGACACTGAAGCCGTTGCAGTTTTGGATCAGGGATTTGTGAACACCTGCTTTGCTGACGTTAGTTGCCATTCACTGTTCGAGGTGCGATTGATCAACATCCTGAATACGCAAAGATATCTGAGTGGATAAGATTACCTTGATACCTTCCGAGCAAAACCTATTCGTTGTTGACCTTCACTACATCGCGACATTTGAAGAAATTGAACCTGAGCTTGACGCTCATGTAGAATTTCTCGAAGAAAATTATGCTTCTGGTCACTTCATTGCATCTGGCCCAAAGGTGCCTCGCACCGGTGGTGTGATCATCGCCACAGCCAAAACTCGCGAAGTTCTCGAACAAATTTTGGCCGCTGACCCGTTCCACGCGAAACAATTGGCGCGATACACCATCACAGAATTTCGGCCATCAATGACGGTTTCTCAACTCTCGTGCTAACGTAGGTATGGGGCTCAAAGCGGACCTTCCCTCATACAGGAACAAATGGTCTGTACTCTGTGTGGTGCCCTCTTCTAGTGTTTCGTCAACCCGATTTCGAGGAACCCAGAAATGAAAATCGCAACCGCTGCGTATGATCTCGACTGGCTTGATAGCTGGACGCAGTACGAGGACAAGCTGGATCGCTGGGTGTCTGAAGCCACCGGGCAGGGGGCGGAGTTGCTGGTCTTCCCAGAATACGGCGCGATGGAGTTGTCGACGCTGGACGGAGCGGAAGTGGCGGGCGACTTGGAGCGTTCGATCCGGGCGGTGTCGGATCGGATGGAGGTGGCGCAGGCTCTGCATCAGCGCCTCGCACAGGCATATAATGCATATATTCTGGGTGCATCGGCCCCAGTAGTGGACGGACCAGGGCGCCCGGTGAACCGCGCTGCGTTCTATTCGCCCGATGGTCAAAAGGACCATCAGGACAAGCAGATCATGACACGGTTCGAACGCGAAGACTGGGACATCGCGCCTGGCGGCCCTCTGAAACTCTTTGATACTGCGCTGGGCAAGATCGGCGTGCTCATCTGCTATGACAGCGAGTTTCCCCTGCTGGGTCGCGCCCTACAGGATGCTGATCTGATCCTCGTCCCGTCTTGCACTGAGGCGCTGGCGGGTTACTGGCGTGTTCGTATCGGGGCGATGTCGCGCGCCTTAGAAAACCAATGTGTTACGGTTATGGCGTCTCTGGTCGGGAACAATGACTGGTCCGAGGCGGTGGACATGAACACTGGCACCGGCGGCATTTTTGGCCCGCCCGACAAGGGTTTTCCCCCGACCGGAGTGCTGTCTGAGGGCACGCTGAATCAGCCTGGATGGACATATGCGGATATCGACCTTTCGACCATTGCAGAGGTCCGCGCCGACGGTCACGTGCTGAACCGAACCCATTGGGAGGAGCAATCCTCTCGAGTCAATTCAGTCACAATATCTCCCCTTTAGGTGATTCTGGCCTTGAAATAAGCCCAAAATGGGCTCATTTAAGCGCACATCCCCGTAGATTCTGCGGGTGCAACGTAATGATGGAGACAACATGGCCAAGGAAGATACGCTCGAATTTCCCGGTGTCGTGAAGGAACTCCTGCCTAATGCGACGTTTCGGGTCGAGCTGGAAAACGGCCATGAGATCATCGCACATACGGCAGGCAAGATGCGTAAGAACCGCATCCGCGTTCTGGCCGGCGACAAGGTTCAGGTCGAGATGACCCCCTATGATCTGACCAAAGGTCGGATCAACTACCGCTTCAAGTAACGCCTGCCGCAATGGCGTTTATCTTAGGATCGGGCAGCCCAAGGCGGCTGGACCTGCTGGCTCAGCTTGGCGTGCAGCCCGATGCAATCCGCGCCCCCGACATTGACGAAACGCCCTTGAAGGGCGAGTTGCCCGTGCCCTATTGCAGCCGCATCACGCGGGCAAAAGTGCAGGCCGTTCAAACGGATAGCGACGATATTACCCTATGTGCGGACACCACTGTCGCGTTGGGTCGTCGCATTCTGGGAAAACCTGTAAATGCTGGGCAGGCGGCGGAATTTCTGCATGCGCTGTCTGGTCGGCGGCACCGCGTGATCACCTCGGTTGCTGTGCGGCGTGGGGATCGGGTGCTGCAACGCGACGTGGTTTCTCAGGTCAGGGTCAAGCGTCTGTCAGACGCAGAGATCAACGCTTATCTGGCGACCGGAGACTGGCAGGGCAAAGCTGGCGCCTATGCTATTCAAGGCCCGGCTGGGGCCTTCATTCCGTGGATATCGGGCTCGTTTACCGGCATTGTGGGCTTGCCCCTGTCTGAAACCGCCGCTCTTTTGCAGGGCATCGGTTATCCCTTATATCGTGAGGCATCATGAAGGGTCGCACTATCGTTCTGGACCATATCGATAACTTCGAAGCCGCTGCCTTGATGGTGGACGGTAAACTGGACGATTTCCTGATTGCATCGGGCGCGCCCGCACCGGGCACGATTTATCGTGCCCGGGCCGATCGCCCGGTCAAAGGGCAGGGCGGGATGTTCTTGACGACACCTGACGGCCCGGCATTTCTGCGCCAGGTCAAAGGTTTGGCGCCCGGAACCCTGATACTGGTACAGGTGACGGGTTACGCTGAGCCGGGCAAAGCGCTGCCGGTAACGGATCGCGTCCTGTTCAAAAGCCGCTACGCCATCGTGACGCCCGACGCGCCGGGCTTGAATATCTCGCGTAGTATCCGTGACGAAGACGAACGCGACCGCCTGCTGGAAATTGCACATGAGTGTATGGACGGCAGCGACTATGGCTTGATCCTGCGCTCCTGCTGTCTGGGTGAGGACGCGGGCGAAATCGCCGAAGATATCAGTTCCATGCTGGCCCATGCCGATCAGGTCCTGAACGATTCAGGAACCGAACCAGAGCTTCTGCTGGAGGGTGACGGCCCCCATGTTCTGGCCTGGCGCGACTGGACCGACCCGGCCGAGGTTGTGACGCAGGACGGAGGATTTGAGACCCAAGGTGTGCTCGATGCGCTGGACGTGGCGCGCGGAATTACCGAGCCCCTGCCGGGTGGCGGGCATCTTTTTATCCAGCCCACGCGCGCACTGGTCGCCGTGGACGTAAACACTGGGTCCGATACGTCGTTGGCTGCGGGAACCAAAGCAAACTTCGCCTGTGCCAAGGCGCTGGCCCGTGCTCTGCGTGTCCGCGGTCTTGGCGGGCAGATCACCCTTGATCTGGCCCCCATGCCCAAGAAAGACCGCCGCGGATTTGAGTCGGCCTTGCGCGCCGCGTTCAAGGCCGATGGCATCGAGACCACTCTGGCCGGCTGGACACCTCTTGGTCACTACGAGTTGCAGCGCAAACGCAGCCGTATTCCCTTGGAAGAGGTGTTGAAATGAGCTGTCCGATCTGTGGCGAAAACACGGTGACAAAGTTCCGCCCCTTCTGCTCAAAACGCTGTGCTGACATTGATCTGGCCAAATGGCTGAATGGATCTTACGCAGTCCCATCGCAGCGAGAAGAGGACTTGGATACAGAAGTAGCTGAGGGCGAAATCAGTCAATCGCGCCCACATTGAAAAAATGTCAAAAAGCCTCTGGACACTGCCTGCAGCAAGTCATAGAAGGCGTCCACCCAACGATAAACATCGTTCCCATGCCCGGGTAGCTCAGGGGTAGAGCAGTGGATTGAAAATCCTCGTGTCGGTGGTTCGATTCCGCCCCCGGGCACCATTCAAACACTTGATTTTTTTCAATATTCATTTTTGAGCCTTTCATGGTTTGACAGTTTTCTTGAAGGGTTTGACAACTCTCGATCTGCGTTCGTTCTCCTTTTCTAGAGCTTCCATCGTGATCCGGTTGCGGTCCGCGAGGTTGGCGGACCGGGAATAGTGACGGGCCATAGATGGGGTCTTTTGCCCCAGCAGGTCCGCAATCTGGCGTTCCTCAAGCCCTGCCTCGCGCAGTGTCGTGGCCACGGTATGCCGCAGCCCCTTGAGTGTCAGGCCGGGTTGCACAACGCCCTCAGCTTCCAGCTTTTTCTTGAAGCGGTGCCAGACCGTCGAAAAGCCGTTGTAGGTCCAAGGCTTTCTGTTTGATGAGGCAAGGATGGTCACGGCGTCGTGCTTGGGCGCGGCATCCAGAGCCGCTTGCAACGTCGGACCGATAGGAACGGCAACTTCTTGGCCCGTCTTGCCCCTGACGCCCCAGATCGTATCGCCGTCGATCTGGCGACGGGTCAGCTTGAGCGCATCGGACGGATCAAGGCCGGTATTCATAATCAGCGCCACCGCCACTCGAACGTGCGGGGCGGCTCGATCCAGCACAACTGCGCGTTCCTCCACCGTCCAAGGTCGGTTGGCGTAGGGCCGATTTTTCGGGCGCGGTTTGGGAATGACACCTGCCGCATAATCCCGGTCGATCAGACCGCGCGGAATGGCGTAGCGAAAAACTTGACTCAGGAAGGTGCGGACCATGTTTGCTCGCCGCCAGCCAATCTTGTCCGCCGCCTTGTCATGGATGCCCGAAACGAGGGGCGTCGTGATAGCGGAAACAGGCGTGTCCCGGATCGGGTACAGGAAGTCAGCGCACTTGCGATAGTCACGCTTGGTGGCGTCCGATAGATTGCCATAGTGTTCAGTCTGGAAATAGGCATTGACCAGCCCGCCAAGGGTTCCCGGCTTAGGTGCTTGCGCCTTCCTCGCCTCGGCAATGGCAGCAATGCGGGCGCATTCCGCAAAAAACTCAGCCGATCCTAATGGAGTCTTTTCCAGATCGATCTTGTGACCCGTGGCGCGATGATAGCAGCGCGGTTTCCCGTGCCGATCATCGAATATCTTGAAACCTCTAACCCTGACACGTGTCATTACAACTTGCCAAGAATGACGTCCTGCGTTGCCATCTCGGCCCCTTCCTTCATTGCATCAATCCAATTGTCCAGATCGCGCTTGTCCCAAAGGACTGTGCCGGGGCGCATTTCAATTGGTTGGACGGGGCACGTTGTTTTGAAGAGCTTTGGAGGCAGTCCAGTATAAACCGCCGCCTCAGACTGTTTCAGCATGCGTTTCTCATTAACGTTGATAGTGAGACTAGCGTTAGCCACTGCTAGGGCCTCCCAAGACGCTCGTTGTTCCATAGCGTTGACCAAGAGGTCCGTTCGGGGTCAATTTACCCCGAGGATCAATTGACGCTATTTTGGCCGGTTGGTTTTCTTCGACTACTTGTCGCATCATTCAGTGCCAAACTCTGATGCAATAGCCTCTATCTCACCAAACGAAATCTGGCGCTTGACGTGCATGCCTTCCTCTTCAAATAATCTTGAAAGCCCTAACTGAGACCACGAGGTTGGGTTTCCTTCGAGTTCGTTTTTTTTCATTTCGGGAAGATGAGCCGGTGTGAAAAATAATTCTAATCCGGCGTTTTTGAAAATCACATAAGCTGGTCTTTCGTGGACGCTATATTCTAAGTTAAATATTGATATGTCTGAATCCACATTGACCCGATGCGACGACACGAAATCAAATAGGTAAACAAGGAAGTCTTCAGCGGTGTTTTCTTGCTTGAAATCGAGACGCCGAACTACACTTGCAGTTTCGATCTGTTCGAATTCGTCATTCCGGAATTGACGGTAAATCTTAAAAGTATCGACTATTAGGTTTGGTGGGGCGCCTGTCATTAGAGCAAGCGTAAGCCTCGCCGCATCACGCGTTGTCATATCCGGTGCGTTCACGCCACGAGCTCCTGTCGTCAGAAAGCCTGCTTCACGGAGCTTCCTTGCAACAAAGTTAACCGTCGCTTGATCGATACCAAGCGCACTTGATGTGATTTTTATGAGATGACCAGACTTCATAGTCTAAATGTGCAACACGCATTTAGGCTGTGTCAATAAACCTTTTGCCCGTCGTCAGAGTTTTTTGGAGAACACAGGCTGTATCGTAACGGAGGCTCTGGTTCGGTTTCTGTTGAAGTTTAGGCGGCAGCGGCTTGGCGCTGCCACCACCGTTATCGGATTGTCTGCGTCTTGATCTCCTCTCTCATCTTCAGGATTTTCGCACCGCGGCCATGATAGACGTCCGCTGGTGTCAGATTCCCGAGGCTCTCGTGGTAGCGATGGTTGTTGAGTCAGCGACGAAGGCACCGATCTGTCATTCGGGGCCGCCGGGTATGTAATAGTTTTCCAATAGCACTGGGTTTTCATGGTCTGGTATACGACTGCTTTGGGCTCGGAGCGGTCATTCGATCCGATCTGACGAACGGCAGCCATGCGGACAAAGCGAGCTTTCGCTGCACGTGCTCCAATGACAGCTAACTGCACATTCCATCGTCCACCACAATCAAAGAGCACGCAAAGCCAAACCTTCAGAGCATTGGCAATCAAGCAATAATCACGAAGTTGCATTTTAAATCGCTTCAATGAGCAACTGCTTTTCCTCGTAATGTCGCAAGACTACCATTGCTCATTCGTCAAGGAATCCAGACGGAGTTGCTTGGTAAATAAAATCAATTCGAACACCGGGAGCCCTCCGTCGAAGATCCTCGCCAATATTGGCTTGGCGTCAGACCCGTATATTTCCGGAATGCGCGTGTGAAATGTTGTGCGTGCCCATAAGCCGCAACTGCCGCACTACATGCAATCGGCTCTACTCATCGTTTACCTTTGACCAACTCTCTCGGAGGTGCTCCCTCCCACCTTCGAATAGCCCGCGTGAGAGCCGACTGGTGAGAATATCCCAAAGACATAGCCAAATCCCTGAGTGTTCCCTCGTCCAGTTCAAACCATTCCGCCGCCGCCTCGCGCCTGACCTCGGTAAGAATGGTGGAAAAACTTGTACCTTCCTGTTGGAGCAGGCGCTGGAAGGTTCTGGGGCTGAGCCCCATGACCTGAGCAATTTTAGGTAACGTTGGTCTTCCTGTCTCAAGCATTGCCCGCAATACGACTTGGACGGATCCGTTCAAACCACCAGAGCCCCGCAATGAATCGAGTTCAGGCATTGGAGGTGGGGATTGAACCGCTCCATCCCGTGTCCTGATTGGAGCGTCCAGGGCTTCGTTGGCAACTCGCAGGGTCAAAACGTTTTGACCTTCGCGAAGAAGGCTTCGAAAACGGTCTTTGAGAATTTCCAAACCTTTCGATGGATGTGGGGTAATTTCTATTTCGCGAATACTGGTATCTGCCGTTGAATACCTAATGAAAAATAGCTCAAGCAATGCTGCGGTAAACTGGTGGAGATAGTGCAGGGTCTCAGCGTCGAAAGTTGCGCCCCAGAACTGGCGAATTACCCCGTAAGACTTTTTCCGCTCAAGCATCAGGTGTTCGTGAGACGAGAAATATGGCAGCGCCTTGCCGACGATATTGATGGCTTCACCCGGTGAGCTTGCCGAAAAAGCGACTGGGGCCATCATTGCCAGGGACACATCTCCGGTTTCCTGTATGATCCGCGTTGGTAAATCGGGCCCTTTGAGTTGGCATAACTCACGCAAGAAACTCGCAAGGCTGTGCAGTGGAACTGCCTGTAAAGGATCATCCGAAATCAGGAATGAATACGCTCCGGGGTCTCCGAATTGATCAAAAGAAAACTCGTTTTGAGACAGCCATTGAAAAATCGGCGCAGCAGCAGCCGCTCTGATTGTTGGAATTATTCTGGGCACGGAAGATCTCCAAACGCGACGCTTCGAGAGTAGCGCAAAGCAATCTCAAACCAAAATCATGTCATGGCGCGAAATGGTAAGTTTGTACCGGAGGAGACGTTAATATCGAAATTAAGTAGTTGAACGGCATCGATTCTGTGCGATCATCGGGATTAGAAGAAATCGGCAGATTGAACCGGTTTCTCGATTAAATCCCACGCGTGAGCATTGAGTTTCAAACGGAGGGACTGCGAATGAAACGTTTTTTTGTTCGTCTTTTTGCGCTTGTTGCGACGGTAGTTCTGGTGGATTTTGCGCCCGCAGCTGCTGAGGAAGAAAGCATTCAGCTTTTGTTTGTCCAGACTGCTTCCGATATCGAAGTCGACGAGGCCAATAAGACCCTCAGATTGGTCAATATTGACCCGCAGACTGTCTATTTTTCTGATCGCCCATACCGAAAGGCCGGGCACATTTCGATGGACAAGTATCTGGAAGCGTGGACTGAAGTCGACGGTAACTTCACCGAGACGCCTCCCAATGCAGCATTGTCGGTGTTTGAGGCCGGACAGGACGAGAATTCGCTTGTGGTTTTGGAGTTGTTCGAACCGGTCGTCGATGGCTCGGACCTGATCTATCGCTACGCCGTAATCGATGGCAAGTTGCCTGATAGCAGTGGACCGGCAGCACTCTTCATTGACACAATCGGACCCGGCGGAGGTGTCGGGAGGGGCTATCATGGTGTCGGCGTCGGTCGCAGAGGGCCGGGCGTGGCAGGCTGGGCTGGCGTCGCCGCCAGATCCGAAGCGTCTGAAGACAACTAAGCGCATTGGGATGTTAATTAGGAGAAATCAAAGCATTAGGCTATCATTTCCCTGATAAATCCTTACTGCGAAATTTGATTTTTAAATATGGGAGGGAAAAATGGCCTACTTTATAGCGTTTGATCCACGTCCTAAGCTTGCAATCAGAACGATCATCGGGATCGCCTTTGCCTCAATTTCGGTCGGGCTCGCAGCTGCGGAAGAGAAAGTGGAACCTGTGGATCTCAGTGACATTCGCGGCATGCGCTATTGTGAATTTCTTCTGATATATGACGACCGAATTGACGTTTATAACACCAGCGACTCTGCCGGTTGCCCGGAGGATCTTTGGAAGGCGATAGATGTCGCAAAACTGGCCGAAGCGCACGGTGTCAACAAAGCCCAGCTTAACGGACCGCATTTCTGGGCAATGGATGAACAGACGCTTGGTATGGGCGAAACAAAGACATTTGCAGGTATCGAAGCGCGATATGCGGCGAGCTTGCCTCTCTCGGCAATCGGGGTCGGCACAGGGTCCGATCCCTACAAACCCTATACGGCAGCAAAACAACAAACAATGATATTCAAGGCCGGCAACCCGGTCTATGAACTGGTTGATCCAGACGGCAACACTTATGCTTTGAATGCTTATGGTGCAGAGGTGAAGGACGGTGATCCAGCGAACCTGTCTCAGCAACTATCCCCGGCGGAGGGTTGGAGTTTTAAGGTGAGTACGCCTACCGAGGACCTGACCATCGAAGGCAGTACCGATGTGCCCGTGCAGATGGTCGGCGACGACTTTCACCAGTATTATACGCGCTTCGGAACAGTGACCCAATGACGCCAAATCATGTAACTTGACCGCCTCGTCGAACCTTTTGTGAAAGGGGATCAGGGTGTCTGCGTCGGAGGGAAGCGACTGGTTGGGTTGGCTCCGCTAAGTTTTCGAGGCGCCCAGAAATTATGAGAACTATGACGGTAAAACTGCTTGGAATCATGAGATTAGAGGGGGTTATCTTCGTTAACAGTTCGGATCCTTTTTCGCTCATCCGAACGTTCAAAATGGGAGGTCAAAAATGAGTAACCTCAACACATATGGCAGGCTGTTTTTTCGAACTGCGAACCAAGCGATTTATGGGGTCGCATTTGCATCATTTTCAGTTGGACTTGCAGCTGCGGAAGAAAAACTGGAACCAATCGAGCTCAATGAAATTCGGGGCATGCGCTATTGTGAGTTTCTTCTGATATTTGACGACCGGGTTGATATCTACAACACCAGCGCCTCGGCCGGTTGCCCAGAGGAGATTTGGAAAGCGATAGATGTCGAAGAACTGGCAGAGGCGCACGGTGCTAGTAAAGCCCAGCTCAACGGGCCTCATTTCTGGGCAATGGATGACCAGACGGTTGGCTTGGGAGACACAAAAAACTTTAGCGGAATAGACGCGCGCTATGCGGCGACACTGCCGCTGTCAGCGGTGGGTTCCGGCCAGGGGGCCGATCCCTACAAACCCTACACAGCGGCAAAGCTGCAAACGATGGTCTTTAAGGCCGGTAGCCCGGTCTATGAACTGGTCGATTCCGAAGGCAATACATACATTCTGAACGCATATGGCGCAGAGGTGAAAGACGGTGACCCTGCCAACCTTGCGGAGCAACTAAAGCCCGCCGAGGGCTGGAGTTTTAAGGTGAGCACGCCTGCCGAAGATCTGACTATCGAAGGAAGTACCGATACGCCCGTTCAAATGGTTGGCGACGACATGCACCAGTACTACACACTCACGGGAACTGAGGCCGAATGACACTGGAAGCACTTAGATGCGTTTCGCCAGTGGTTCGCCCGGTAGCCAGCGGGGCAGTTCTGTTTTTTCTGGCCAGTTTTTGCGCGAGCGCTCAATCCAGTTCGACAGACCAGAGCCAGACGCTGTCCGGATATGGTGAACCGGCGAGCCTTGAAACAGGTGACAGCGTTACTGAGGATCTCTGGATAGACAACCACCGGGTCGATGGCCTTTTCACCTTTCCACGACTCCAGAAGTTCTTTGCGCCTTGGTTCGATTGGAAGAAGCGGATCAATAACAAATACGGGTTGGAGCTTGGGTTCAGCTATCAATCTCTGCGTCAGGAGGTGAACAGGACGCTGGGCGAAGACAAGGCCGCTGCCGCCCGGTTGCAACTCCAGGGGGCTTGGACGTTGGTGGGGCGCGGCACCAAAAACGTTGGCAAGCTGACATTTCGTTTAGAAGAACGCACTACACTCGGCACGACGATTCCGCCGACGAGCCTAGCGTCTCAATACGGTGGTATCGCACCTTCCGGCGGTTTCAGTGATTTCGGCTTTGCTTTCACGGAACTTGCCTGGCGTCAGGCTTTGGCAGAGGGGCGCCTTCGGTTCGTAATTGGCAAGATCAGCGCCTTGTCCTGGTACAATGGCCATGCTTTGTCCTCCAGCTTGCGCGGCTTCCAGAATCTTGCCTTGCAAAGCAGTTTGACCAAGCCATCTCCTGGTCGAGGAATTGGCGGCGGTGTGGCTTACGAGTTTACACCTCACTTTGGCGTGGTGGCCGGCATACATGACGCAAACGCAACAACAGCCGGAAATCCCTTCGACACGATAGGTGAAAAAGAGTTCTATCAATCGATTGAATTTCGGTACTGGCCGACCACGCCGGACAGGCGTCGCTGGGATGTGGTTCGCTTGCAATTCTGGCACCAGGACGCGTTGGCGGCCAAGGGGGTTCCCGCTGGAAAGGGAGTCACATTCCTGGCCAGCAGGCTTTATCACGACAAGTGGTTCCCGTTCTTCATAGCCGGTCACTCGGACGGCAATGCGTCGCTGATGAAGACAGACGTGACCGCTGGGCTCGGCATCGCCATTGACACAGAGCATCGGGTCGCCAGCGACGTCATCGGATTGGGTGTCAGCTGGGGCGACCCGTCTAATCCAGCATTGCGCAATCAAATCACCACCGAGGCCTTCTACCGGTTCACTCTGGTCCAGAACTTTGTGATCACTCCATCGATCCAGTGGGTCAAAGATCCCGCCGCCACCACCGCTTTCGATGATGTTCTGACCGCGGGAATCCGTGTACGTGTGACATTCTAAATCGTCCGCTATGTACTGCTTTGCGGGCATTCGTAGGAGGCGCAGCGTCCAGTAAAATGGGGCTCGCATCCGCCGTTCTCGGCGGTGCGCATTAACGGGTCGAAAGAGCCCCGAGCTGCCGTTGATCACACTTTAGACTTTCGCTCTTGCAGCAGGTCGCAAACCGCACATTCCGGACGTTTAAAGTCCGGTGTCGGGCGGCCGATAAGCGGACAAAGTTGCCGTAGGCTCAATGGTTGCTGATGACCGGTCTCAGCCCGAACCGGACATTCAAAAATAGACTTTGCAGTTTCAGAGATGCGCAATGATGCAGCCGCCTTTGCAGGCTCTCGCTCTCAAATCTGCGTTTGGGTTAGCTCGCTTGCTCACGGTCGAACTTCATACGAAATTGTCTCACTTCATCCATCTGTTCATGCGACCAGAAGACAAGTGGCTTCAGCATTTCGAGTAAGCTTCGACCCAATGGGGTCAATTCGTAGGACACGGCCACCGGTGGACCAGGATCAACGGAGCGGGTCAGGTAACCGTCCCGCTGCAATCCACGCAGATTCTCGGTCAGCACACTTTGCGTGACGTCCCCGATGCAGCGCTTCAGGTCGCCAAAGCGTTTTGGCTCATCCTCCAACGCGAGGATAATGATCATCCGCCATTTGCCGGTCACATTGGATAGCACAGAGCGGATTGAGCAGTTGGAGGCTTCTGCTTTGTTAGCAACACCTATTGGTAGCATATCAATCTCTGGTATTGTTTCGAAACTCGGTGGCACCATAGCCATGCATCGGCTTTTGCACAACACCCTGATCTATATGGCAGTAGCGTTGAGCATACCAAGTCAGTTTAAAGTACGTAATTGCAATGTGGTATGGTTTTGCTACCACGTATCGAGAGGATACGAATCAAAGGATAATGCCATGTCTCCTAAAGAACTTGTAATCGCACTCTTTACCGCCGCCTTCGCCGATCACGACCCAGAAGCTGCGCGGCAACTCGTTACGCCGGATTACATCCAACACAACCCACAGGTCCCGACCGGAGCTGACGGTTTGGTTGGCTTGATTCCAATAGTCGAGCAATCCGGAATGACCGCAACCACCCACAGGGTCATCACCGAAGGTGATATGGTGGTGCTGCACAGCACTTTTGATAACGCAGACGCCTTTGGCGCACCGACCCTTGCCGCGTTTGACATATTCCGGGTTGAGGACGGCAAAGTTGCCGAGCATTGGGACAATTTACAGCCCGTTCCCGAAACGTCAGTGTCCGGTCGGGGAATGACAGATGGCGCGACGGAAATCACGGATCTCGACAAAACCGAAGTGAACAAGGCGTTAGTTCTTGGATTTGTGCGTGACGTCTTGGGTGGTGCCGCACCAGAGAAAGCCCCCGAGTATTCTGAGGTCTATATGCAGCATAACCCTATGCTTGCCGATGGAATTGATGGTCTGATGGAGGGCACCAAGGCCTGGGCTGAGCAAGGCAACGTCATAACTAAATTTGAGCCACAGATCGTGGTGGCCGAAGGTAACTTTGTCTTTGTCGCCTCAGATGCGACAGTCAGCGAAAAACCTTGGGCTTTCTTCGACCTTTGGCGCGTCGAGGGCGGAAAGATCGTCGAGCATTGGGATGTCGTTTCTCCCACTCCGGCGGAAATGGTGCATGGGAACGGCAAGTTCTAACAACTGTTGAGGAATGGCGGGTCGCAACAGCTGGCCCGCCAACCAAAAAACGAACCTTCGAATAAACCGTAGCTCAAACATGCTCAACCGGCGGCGGTTGGACCCACGGTTCTATTTCACGCGGCGCACCGGGCGCGAAAGTAAAATGATCAATAAGTTCTGGTAGAGTGTCCAGCAGTCAACAGACTGACGCTAAAAAAGCTTGCAGCCCCTACAAGGAACCCGACAGACGCGAAACCTAGAGGAACACCAGCCCCAAGATTTGTGAAGCGCAGGGTGCAAATTGCAAAAAAACCGAGGACCATTGCCGCAATTACACCTTGACTCGTTGCTCGTTGCCAAAACACCCCGATTAAGGGCCATAGAAGCAGCGTGCTCACCGCTGCGCTGATGGTAAACCAGGGAACTATCGCGCTGCGACCAATGCCAGTGAAAGCAATCATACTCGCCAGCCCCAGCAACAACAAGGCCATCCAGCGTGCCAGTGCAAACCCCCGAGTCGTTGAAAGCTCTTGCCCGAAGAGGAGACACCAGAAGTCGCGGGTGACTATGGAACTGGCAGTCAACAACATGCTGTCTATCGTGCTCATGGTCAAAGCGAAGAGCACCAGAGCAAGAAACACCCCCCCCAGTGGCCAGTAGCGCTGATACATAGCAGCGATCAAATGGTCGGGATCCTGGAGATTACCGTAAAACGTGGCTGTCGCTGCCATTGCCATAGCTAAAGTCGTCACCACGCCCACCAGCAGCAGAGCGAGACTGAGAACGGCAGTTCGCTGAACCCGCTGTGGTGTCTCGGTCATGAAGAGACGCTGAAACACATGAGGTAGAAGAAAGAGCGCAAAGCTCCATGAGAGGACATTGTCTAAGAAGGCCGGTGTGTTGGTCTCGTTGAAGGTCAGCTTTTCCGGCATGACCCGGTTGATCTCCGCTAGGGTGGCCGCGGACCCGCCAGCCCAATAAACGAAAGCAAATGCAGAGACGACGAGAAAGGCGAGCACAATGAAACCCTGTAAGAGGTCGGTCATCACCACCGCCCTAACTCCACCGAAAAAAACATAGGCGGCGACCGATAAGACGCATAGCCCGGCACCCACGTGGAAAGAAATCTCGCCACCTGTCACTACCGCGACAACTTTGCCAACCCCCGCGATCTGAACGGCGAGAAAGGGCAGCAGCGCAAGTAGCCCGAGCCCCGCAGATAAGGCATGGATAAGGTTCGAATTGTAATGTTGGGCAAGGTACTCCGCCTGGGTGATGTTGCCACTTTTCCGGCCGTCGAGACATATCTTCGGGCCGAGCCACCACATTAGTAAGCAGCTAATAGTTACAACCACGAACATCTGACCATAGAGCAAACCGCCGCGATAGAAGAGCGCCGGCGTGCCAGTCACGGCTAAGCCGTTAACAATAGTGGCGGTGAGGGTGCCGGTGAGCACTAATACACCGAGGCTTCGGCTCGCCAGAAAGTAGTCTTCAATCGAACCCGAGCTATGTCGATGCGCCCAACTGGCGACGACTTTGAGGAAGCCGAAGTAGAGAATGAGAAGACCAATGCCTAGAGTCGTCGCCGTCATCTCACGGTCCAGATCGCCGAGGTCCATGGCTGCGGGCGTGGGTCTCCGACGGCAGCTCGCCGAATTGTTCGCGGTACGCTTTAGCAAACCGTCCCTGATTACTGAAGCCACAAGCGAGTGCGATCTCGGTAGCTGTGGCACAAGGCTCTTGTCGCAACCGTTCGTGCGCCAACTCAAGCCGTCGGGCCATCAAGAATTGCATCGGTGTGTAGCCGCGACTGGACTTGAAAGCGTGATAAAGTGCGCTCCTGCTACAGCCGCAGACTGAGACGAGATCAGACAAGGTCACCGGGTCCGCGACCTGTGCTACCATATACTCTTCGGCTCGTCTGACCGCCCAAGGCGCGACGTCCTCGACCGGAGCGTGCCGCAATCCGGCACTATGGTTTCCTGGCAGACCGAGAACGATGCTGATTAGCGCATCCTCAATCATATTGCGTAGTAGTATATTGTTCGAGCTTGGTGCCTCATTCTCCAGATCGGCCAAAAGAGTTTGGAAAAGGCTCCGAAGCAGTTTTCCGGGGCCCTGTCGCAAATCAATGCGGGGTACAAATGAAAATGGACCCCGATGCGAGATCCCAGCAACTTCCTGCAATCGCTCTCTGAGAACGGAGTCAGACATGCTCAATGCAAACGTGCCGGCGCGAGAGGGGCGCCAATTGCGCACATAATCGGCTGTGGATAACGCTAAGCCGAATTCCTTCGACATCCGGACGCGCTCATCGTCGACTTCTACGCAAATGGGTTGTTTGCCTGCATCACCCAACCCAATGACCACCCTTCCCTCCATAGCCCCTGGCTCAACGATGGTATCAGTGCTGAATCGGTTGTAGCCAAAGAAGAGCCGCCCGAGACGAAGTCCGTTCATATCCAGGCGAAAGCTCTGCGGCTTGGAGACGCGCGTAACACGCACCGGAACAATGGCCTTGCAAAGAAACTCTGTGGCTTCGTCCACGCGCTCGGTCGCCACGATTGGATGCTTCCGAAGCGGAAGCAAATTATCACAGCTGACGATACCTGCACACATCTTTGGAAAATCCGTCCTTTGTCTGGAGGATGTGGCTTTCGGTTACACACAAGCTTCTGCCAATTTACCGGCAAATGCAAGAAAACGCACGGAGAAGCTCGTGAGTGAACGCAGCGCGAAACCCCGGTCAAAGCGCCTAGGCCGGCCGCCCGGCCCACCAAATTCTGTCCGGCCACACCGTGTCGTGACTTTCGTCACAAGGACAGAACACCATCGCCTGCGCGAACTGGCGGACGCCAGCGGGAAGTCGATATCCGCAGTTGTGCATGAACTTTTAAGGCGTTCCCTACGACCCTGAACACAAGTGACGGCGCAAAGGCATTAACACATTTTCGGGACCCTGGTGGCAGTAACTAATAGGAGGAGACACGATGCGAACTGATGCCGTAAAGCAGCCTTGGTCGAAAACCAAAACCGGCTTTCTAATTCTTTCTCTGGTTACCGCAGTACTAGCCATCTTTTCTGCGGTTCTGATGACCGAGCCGGGGCAGAGCCTCAACCTTCCCAAAGCTTGGATATTTGCATACCACGCCAACAAATGGCTGGGGATTGCTGTGCTCCTCGCCCTGCTTGGGTCAATGTGGGTCATGAACCATCGACATGGTTTCGTTCGAACCCGGTGGATGGTGCTGGCATCGGGCGGCGTGTTCGTCTGCATCGTTGCCGCGAATTTCTTGCTGGTCGCGTTGTTCCCAACCTATCAGTACGATGCAAACTACGTTTCGGTTGCCGAGGCTGACGAAGGTCTTGATGATGACGAGATCGTCTACGTAATCGATCTGAACGACGAGGTCCGTGCTTATCCACAAGACCATATGTGGATTCCACATATTGCCGGGGCCGAATTCGGTGGCGAGAAAGTTGTCATGACCTTCTGCGCGCTGAGCAACTTGCCGGTCGTGATCGGCCAGGACATCGGGACGGGCGAAGAAACCGATATCGGGGTTTTGATACAGGTTCATAACAACCTGGTTATGGTTGAACGGAAGTCCGGTGAGCTGATCCAGCAGATTACGGCTGAGACCCAATTTTCTGGCCAACAGCTGAAGACCTACCCAAACGACATGATGACATGGGGGAGCTTCAAGCAACTCTATCCCGACGCGGAGGTATTCTCCTACCATTTCAATCGACCACTGGACGCCTTTCTGACGGCCGTTTTCCAAGTCCCGATAGAGAAACAGTTCAGCGAGGATCACGGTGCGATCTTTCCGACGCTGGATCTCAAGGATACCCGCCTGCCCAACAAGGAACAGGTGTGGGGTCTGAAACTGGGCGACGAACAGGCAGCCTTTTCCAGGAGTTTCGTTGAGAAGAACCCCGTATATGAGTTTGAGTTCGCGGGCCAACCTATGGTGCTGGTACACGACCAGGAGCACGACATTGTCGCGTTGTTTGACCGAACTCTGAACGGCAAGGTTGTTAGTGTTTCGGAGATTGATCGGCGCGGAAACACACCAGAGGGAACGCTTGAGCAGATCCCTTTGCACAACGGTGTATTCTGGATGATCTGGGCTCACTGGTTCCCCGAAACTGAGGTCTATAGCTAGGGGTGCCGGGGCTTAGCGTAGGACTGATATTGGTGGGCGAGCGGCAAACGCCGTTCGCCCAGCGTTCTAAAGCCGGTCTGTTCGGCTATGCTCAAAGACCCGCCAGACCCTCCCGATTTCAACGACGTATTCCGACAACTTGGTGAGCGGCAGCATCGGGCCGTCTAGGAAACTTTGCATAGTCTGCTTTGCGCAAAATCAGCGACATTCGTAGGAAACGCGGCATCGGTCACTTTGACCTCATTGTCGACGCTCGATACTTTTCACATCCGTGACTGGTGGCAGCCCGAACCGGACGTTCGCAACCAAGCTTTGCAGGTTCCGAGATGCGCAACAAATCGGTCCTTAACAGACTGGCACGAGTTTAAAGCTAGGGCCGTTTGCGGACATTCTATCTGCCCGCAAACTCAACTAGTACTCTTCGGCTATTTAGGCACCGTCTTTCGAAAGTTTGGACTTCATGAAGTCCTCTTTCATCATGTGAGCTTTCATGGCCGGTAGGCCAACGGCTTTCAAGCCGATGATTGCTGCGTAGATCAAAGTCGCTGAGGCAAGGGCATCCAAGAACCACCCGATAGGTGTCGCAGCAACACCAAGTTGCCCTGGCAGCGTTGCAAGTGCCGGTATCGTCCAAAACCCGGTCAAGCCATGTAGAACCAGCGCGATCCAAAACCCGGCACAGTACGGGCAATGCCATTGTTCATAGAGTGAACTTAGCGGCCGGGGCAGCGCCGCAATGAAGCGGTTGAACCACGTTCCCCATTCAGGGAGTTTCTCCCAGATCAAGATGTGGATGGCCGTTGCCATTAGGACTAGTTCGAACGTCATATTTCAGTTTCCTTATTATGTTAGTCAGACTGACTTACTTTAAGCGGCAAAATACTTGTCAGACCGGTTTCCGATGCTGCCCTACTGCGATTTCAATCGCTCTGACGTCATCTTCGGACAGTTCCTCAAGCAGCGCCTTCGCTGCTGCTTCATAGATCTGCTCGCCAGAAGACAGTAGGTTTTGACCTTGTTCAGTTAGCATTATGTGTTGAGCGCGGGCGTCGTACTGACAAGGGAAACGCACGACTAACCCACGACCCTCAAGCTTCAAGACCATCGCACTGGCTGATGCTTTTCGAACACCCATATCATCGACAACATCTTGAAGATGTTGCCCATGATCATCTTTGTCCGTTTTATTGGCTTCCTGATCCTTTATCGCGCGAAGATACTCGTATTCGCTGTGGGTCATCCCCAGATGCCCCCCTGCTTTCGCCCACTGTCTGTGGCCTTGTCTGTGCGCCAGTTCGATCAGCCTTGCCAACTTCATGCTACCATCCTATTTAGTCAGTCACTCTAACTAACCTGTATGCGCGCGAAGTCAACAGTGCTTCCGCAACTTTGAAAGTAATCAAATCGAGGTAGACCCTTTGGAACAGACAAGGAAATTTGAGACCACGCGCTTGCGAGTTCAAAGCTGGTCAGAGACAGTGAGCAATTATGAACAACGACACCAATTGATTGATGAACTTAAGGACGTTCTAACACCTGCTGTTTTACAACATCTGCCTGAACCGTTGCAGATTCATGATACCGGTTCCTCGATAAAGGACTGGATAAACGAGCGCGCTGCCGAGAGCGAGGTATTGACGGTTCGAGATCGAGCTGATGATAGCCTTTTGGGTCTTCTGATCTTAGCTGAATTTTTAGAACCCGAAACGCTTAAGACAGTTCATCTGGGGTATCTTTTTTGCGAACGCGCCTGGGGGAAAGGCTATGCGACCGAACTGATTTCGGGTCTCATCACATGGTACAGGGCCGACGGCCAATCGGTGCAGCTTTACGGCGGTGTTGAAACGGGCAACCCAGCTTCTGCCAGAGTATTGAGAAAAAATGGATTTGAGCTGGAAGAAGGGTTGTCAAATTCAACAACAGAGATGTTTGGCCTGTATATACCGTACAACTTCGACAAGCTTTATCGGTCAACGCGCAATGCACTTGGAGAACCCACTCAAGTCTTTGTCGACTTTTTCAAACAATACTCTGGCAAACCACTGCGCGTGTTGGACATTGGCTGCGGTCAAGGCCGTGACGCGTTGTTCATCGCACGGTTGGGTCACAGCGTTGTAGGTGTTGACATCTCTCCCAATGGCATTCGTGATTTGCTTGAAGCAGCACGTCACGAGAATTTAAGTGTTGAGGGCATCGTCGAAGACATAAGGACCTTTGTTCCCGAAGATAAGTTCGACGTATTGCTCATAGATCGCACCTTGCACATGTTGTTGGAAAAAGATCGGCTGGAGGTGCTAGACCGATTGATCGGTAGCGTGTCCGATGAAGGTTGGGTCCTGATCTCGGACGAGCCGTCGAATATGCAGGGATTCAAAGACGTTTTTGCTTCGAGCAACGTTGTTTGGGAAATAGTGATTGATATACCTGAAACCCTGTTTATTCGACGGCCTACTCGAAAAGAAATATCCTGATGACTTCTTTTTCAATGAGGTTGACGTCCGTTGCCATGCCGCAAAAAGGCTAAGAAGAGTCAAAGTTGTCTTTCTCAGCAATCAGTTCGGTTGGCTGGTGGCAGCCCGCAGCGGACATTCACAACTGGACATTGTAGTTCCCGAGATCGGACCAACGCACCATTTCGGCTAGAGTTCACTAATGGCTGCTTTCGGGCATTTGGCCAAAAACGGCTATTTTCGCCGCTGAAAGAGACACGTCAGTCTTGTCAGAGCCCGCTAGAACTTACCGTTGTCGTTCTTCCATTCATGGCGAGGAGGGATCGGCGTGCAAGTGGTCCAGTGTTCGACGATCTGACCATCGGCAAGACGAAACAGGCTGAATAGGCCTGCATGTTGTCCATACCGGTGGCCTTCAATCATGCAAAGGGCGAAGTTCCCCTCGGCAAGGACGCGGTGGAGTTTCTGATGGTCGATTCTGGGCGCGCCGTCTTGCTCTTCATCAAGTGCGGCGCGCAGGGAAGAGATGCCGTCAGCGATCTCTGGATCGTGCTGAATAAGGTCGGTTGCGAGATATGTCGCCATCAACTCGAATTTCCGTTCGATCAGAACGCGTTGGACAAATTCCCGGACCAATTCCCGATTGCTCTCGGTCTTGTCGAGATCTGTGATTTCGGTGTCCCCATCCAACATTGTTCGGCCTGATGGATTCGGAAATTGGATCTCTTGAATATTGTCCCAGTGTTCAACCGCCTTCCCGTCTTCAAAGCGAAATACTTCAAACGCAACTTCCACGCCGTTGAAGTCGTACTCATTGTGCGCAAATGCGAAATCACCATCCTGGAAAACCCGGAAAAAGGTGACACGCGGGTTTGTCTTGGCCAAACGCGCAAAAAGTTCTGCCAATCCAGGGCTTCCTTCGCCAGTACGTGGGTTATGCTGAATATACTTGCTTTCGTTAACGACAGAGGCCGCCTCAGAATCGCCGGTTTCGATACCCTTGAGAAGCTTCATAAGTAACTGTTTTTTGGATGTCATAATGCGCGTTTCTCATGGTTCTGTCGTCACTAGAAGTAGACCATGCCAACCAACGCGGGAACAAGACGGGTTCTTCTGACAGGGCCGCAAGTGTTGCGGTTCTCCGCAGCAAGCATGATTGGCTGGTCGCAACCCTAAACGGACATTCAAAACAAGACTTTGCGGTTCCAGCTTCGCGGACACAACCACCCTTTGCACACGACGCTTTTGCCGAGGCAGAATCCCTTTGCGGGCGCCACATGAAGAATCCTGTGGAGTAAAAGATTTCCCGTTTCCTGTCATTCAAAGCCCGTCTGAAGCATAAACTTCAAACGGTCCTTTCGTTGCAATCAGATTAGACTGGGAAGACTGTCTGACATCATTGCTCAAAAGAATTTGGCGCGCAAAGTTAAGTGCTCCGGCAAATCTTGGAGCAGTATTCATGATTGACCGGAAGTATTTCCCGCCGCTGTTTCAAGTAATAGGAAGCTGAAAATGGATAACTATTTTATGGCCCGCTTGTCCAAGGTTGCATCTTGCGCACTTGTTGTTTTGATCGCTACAAATTCGCCACTGGCTGCGCAAGATTTGACACCGATGGAGGCAGCAGCAGGCGGCTACCCGATCCCAGGCGACGTCTGGCTGTACGAGAAGGAACTGGCTTGTCAGAAGGCGCTAAAGACGCCCGGATACTACAAGTCCCTCAACGGAGCCGAAATTGCCGACGCGCATCGCAGTGGGCATTTCCCCTGTTGGAGTTTCACCGGCTCCTGGAAGGACGCCAACCAGGTATTTGCCCACAAGAGCGATGACAAGCATATCGGCGCATATTACTTCAACAACCGCCGGCCGGGAGAGCTGTTCCTTGCAGGCGGAGGAACTCCGACAGATCAGAATATCCCACAAGCACCTTTCGTAGCAAAAGTTGATCCGAGCTCAGGGCAGACGATCTGGAAGACATATCTGGGCAATCCGCCGATCCAGAACTTCTGGAATGCAAACAGCAATCTAAACATCCTTGAGAATGGCAACATCGTGTTCATGTGGTCCACTCGCGTTGCACTGATAGATCCCGGCAGCGGCCGTATCCTGAAGATCAGTGATCAATTGCCAAGCGGCGACGCTCGCCCAGAGGACGTGAACTTTAAACACCTGACGGCCGCGCCTGACGGCACGCTCATCCTAAAAAATCAAAATCGACCGACCGGGTGTACCTATCAAGGGACGTTGGCAATTACTCTTTGTTTGCAAGAAGATAAGATACAAGCTGCTTCGCATCTTGTGGCAATGAACCCTGACACGCTTGAAATTCTCGACGATATTGATCTCCCGAGGTCAGCCAGTTCACCGCATATCGTCACCACATGGGAGGGTCGGATCGCCACCTATTTCGCCGATGACGCATCGCTTATGCGAGTATGGTGGGATCCTGAGTTGAAAGAGCTGAAGCTCGACGAAAACTTCGAAACCGTCACCCAATTAGAGGGGCAAACAACCGGAACGGCCCCGACGTTGATGGGTGACTGGCTCGTCGTGCAGAACAACGGAAACGGTAGCTATGAGATCGCATCGTCTCTTATCGCTGTTCATCAAGGTGACCCCACGCGGGTCCGACGCATCTTTCCACATGGCGACCTCGATGTAGAGAGCGGTGAATGGAGCTATGCGCCCCCGAAGGCCGGGTCTGATCCTGAAAATAACATGGTATTCTCATCCGACATGGGAATGGGATCCGTCGCCGCTGTTCACATTGATCCAGCAACTGGTGAGATGGAAGTCGTCTACCTGCTGGAAGACATGAACAACACATTTCAACCGACTTTCGGACCCAAGGATCAGAGGGTCCTGATCACATCGGATATGGTTCTGAATGACCCTTCTCAGAAATTGCAGGATGCATATTTTGAGCAAAACTATTCCGAAGTATTGCGGTGGCGGGAGGCCGCCACTGGCCGGCTTTTGGCAGAGTCTGATCCGATGGAGCCGTTACTTCCCAATGCACTATTTACGCCAGGTTACGGAGGCCGAATCTACTTTCCCACTGTCGATGGTCGGTTCTACATACTACAAGTTAAACCAGCCCAAGCCGAGTGATATGAGCACTGACTCACCAGTTGCGGTCGAAAATAAGGCTTTCAACCCAATATAATCATTGTACTAATGGTGTTTTGTCCCTGTGTTCAAACTGTGAGGAAATGCCAAGAACTATTCCACTTATCCGGGCCGCAAATGTCCTTCCTTTGGTCGGTTGGCTGGAGAAAAACCGGTTTCCAACCAGCGAACTTCTTAAGTCTGCTGATCTGGATTACTGGTTCGCGCTGTCGCCTTTCGACCCTGTACCAACGCAAAATGTCGTTCAGCTCATTGGAGACATGGCAAAAACTCATGGCAGCGACGTCGGCTCCAGAATAGTGTCCGAAGCCAGCCTGATCGAACTTGGCTTCATTGGCGCCGTTGCATTAGGTGCGCGCACACCAGCGGAGGCGCTTGAACGCGTTCAGATCGCACTGCCAATGCACTCCAGCCACGAAACTGTTAAGACCGAGATGGATACGTCTTCTCTTTGGGTTGAGGAGTGCCTGACGTTCAAGGTTGAACCTGCTGCTTTGCACGCAATACATGTGCTTTTTTCATCTTTGATCCAACAACTTTGTCGTCTTACCGGTATGCAGCAACCATTGCTGAGAAAAATAGAAATGTGCAGCCACCCCGAACGCGGAACCGATTACCTGGAAAACACATTTGGATGCCCGGTTGTGCCGTCCAATTCGCAGATCGTCCGGATCGAGATCGACCGTAATGTAGCCTTCAGATCGTTTCGAAATATCGCTCGGGATCGCTCAGTTCAGCTTCTTAAAAGAAACATCCCGCCATTGTCTGAAGACCCAAGCCTCGCCGCTTCGGTAAGGTCGGTAATATCGTCAATGCTGTTCGGCGGGGAACCAAGTATCAATCGTGTCGCCGGATCGGCAGGCATGAGCGTTCGCAGTTTACAGCGCCGCTTGAGCGAAGAAGGCACGAGTTTTAGTACAGAACTTGATAAAGTGCGCACCCGGTTGGCTTTGGAACATTTGGGGGTGCAAGACATCTCGCTCTCGGACCTGTCGGAACGCTTGGGGTATTCAGACCAATCAGCCCTTTCAAGAGCTATTCGCCGACTGGCCGGCAAAGCTCCGACCAAGTTGACGAAACCGGCTTCTGATTAAAGGCACTAAGTGATCTTTTGGCGCGCAAAGTCAAAACCCGAATTCCAGGTCGAACTATAGTATTCAAAAAACAGAATAATCCTCCGAGATTGGGCACTTGGGTGCAACTCGGACAACTTTAGTCGCGGACTACTAGCTGAGGGTCCGCAGTGACTACTTGCTAATGGTTTATGAGAGTTACCGTTGACTCAACATTGAGGACAAGTGGCGCGTAAAAGTGAGGGAAGTACAGATGATGAGCATCTTTGGTCGTCCATTCAAATATCTTGCTTTGATGTTTTTTGCCCTATCCACAGCCGCAACTGCCGAAGAGGAAAGCATTCAGCTTTTGTTTGTTCAAACTGCCTCTGGCGTTGAAATCGACGAATACGAAAAGACAGTTCGGTTGCTCAATGCCGATCCGCAGACCGTCTATTTTTCTGACCGTCCCTACCGCAAGGCGGGGCACATTTCGATGGATAAATACCTAGAAGCCTGGACAGAGGTCGACGGCAACTTCGGCGAAACCCCTCCCAATGCGGCGCTGTCTGTTTTCGAGCCCGGAAAAGACCAGAATTCGCTTGTCGTCTTGGAACTGTTCGAGCCCACCATCGAGGGCGAGGATCTAATTTACCGATACCTCGTGCTCGATGGCGAGCTGCCCAAAGGCAACGGGCCTGCCGCGCTTTTTATTGATACCATTGGGCCCGGCGGCGGCGTCGGTAGAGGCTTTCACGGCGTTGGTGTTGGGCGCAGGGGCCCCGGTGCAGCCGGATGGGCTGGTGTTGCCACCAGAACGGGGTCCTCCGATACCGAGTAAGCAGAGAGTGATGATAACTGATTGGGGAATAAGGCTAAATAGGCGCCGCTCAAAGATGTTTTGCGGCTCGAATTGCTATCAATCAAAAATTCAAGAGGGGGAAAAATGTACACAATGACAACAGTCGCAAGTCTCGGTTTGGGAATCGTTTTGACCACCATGAGCATCGCGCATGCCCAAGACCATAAAATGGAGAAGGTCACGCTCAACGACATTCGCGGTATGCGCTTCTGTGAAATCCTCCTGGTTTTTGACGACCGCGTTGATATTTATAACACATCAGCTTCAAATGATTGCCCGGAAGACAAGTGGAGTGCCATGGATGTCACTTCAATTGCTGCGAACCATGAAGCCAAAGCCGCTCAACTCAATGGGCCGAAGTTTTGGGCGGCGGATGGTCAAACAGTTGAATTCGCGGAAACCAAAACCTTTGGGGGAATTGATGCGCGATATGCGGCGAGTTTACCGGTGACTGCGCTCAGCGGTAGCGAAGGATCGAGCCCATATGCAAACTTTACCAGTTCTAAGCAACAGACTCTGGTCTTCAAGGCCGGCCAGCCAATCTATGAACTGGTAGATTCCGACGGTAATACATACGCGCTTAACGCCTACGGGCCGAATGTGCAGGGCGGTGATCCAGCGAACCTCGCCGAACAGCTGAAGCCTGCTGACGGATGGAGTTTTCGGGTTTCAACGCCGACTGAAGACGTCGTGATCGCAGCCAGTACCGACGGGCCCGTAAATATGGTCGGCGATGACATGCACCAGTATTACACGCGCTTCGGCTCCAGCGCCCAATGATGCTTGAGACAGTTTTCTGCGCCGAAGCGGCTCGCAGGTTAGGGTGCGGCGCGATGCTGCTCATCTTGAGCAATGTTTGTGCCAACGCTCAATCAAATTCGAAAGATCAGGGCCAAACGCTTTCCGGGTATAGTGAGCCGGCGAGTCTCGAAACAGGTGACAGCGTTACTGAGGATCTCTGGATTGACAACCACCGGGTTGATGGCCTTCTCACCTTCCCCAGAGTCCAGAAGTTCTTTTCACCTTGGTTCGACTGGAAAAAAAGGGTCAATGACAAATACGGTCTGGAGCTTGGTTTCAGCTATCAGTCCCTGCGTCAGGAGGTGAACAGGACGCTGGGCGAAGACAATGCCGCTGCCGCCCGGTTGCAACTCCAGGGGGCATGGACCTTGGTGGGACGCAACACCAAAAACGTTGGAAAGCTGACCTTTCGTTTAGAAGAGCGCACCACACTTGGGACATCTATCCCACCAACCAGCCTTGCGTCTCAATACGGTGGTATCGCACCTTCCGGTGGATTCAGTGATTTCGGATTTGCCGTCACGGAGCTGGCTTGGCGTCAGGCCTTGCTAGACGGGCGGTTTCGGTTCGTATTGGGCAAGATAAGCGCCTTGTCCTGGTACAATGGCCACGCTTTGTCTTCGAGCTTGCGCGGTTTTCAGAACCTCGCCTTGCAAAGCAGTTTAACCAAGCCATCTCCCGGTCGCGGGATCGGTGGTGGCGTAGCATACGAGTTTACACCTCACTTTGGCGTGGTTGCGGGCATACATGACGCAAATGCAACAACAGCCGGGAATCCCTTCGACACAATAGGTGAAAAAGAGTTTTATCAGTCGATTGAATTCCGGTACTGGCCGACCACTCCGGAAAGACGTCGCTGGGATGTGGTTCGCTTGCAGTTCTGGCATCAGGACGCGCTGGCGGCCAAGGGCGTTCCAGCAGGCAAAGGTGTCACGTTTCTCGCCAGTAGGCTCTATAATGATAAGTGGTTTCCGTTCTTTATCGCTGGTCACTCGGACGGCAATGCATCTCTGATGAAGACCGACGTGACCGCTGGGCTCGGCATCGCCATTGACACAGAGCATCGGGTCGCCAGCGACGTCATCGGCTTGGGTGTCAGCTGGGGCGATCCGTCTAATCCAGCATTGCGCGATCAAATCACAACCGAGGCCTTTTATCGCCTCACGCTGGTCCAGAACTTTGTGATTACTCCATCGATTCAGTGGGTCAAAAATCCCGCCGCCACTACTGCCTTTGATGATGTTCTAACCGCGGGTATCCGTGTTCGTGTGACGTTCTAGATTGCCCGTTTCGACCCATACTTTGGAAAGGATTGCCATGTGGCAGAGGTTTGCCAGTTAGGCATGGTGGCAAAGCTTATTATTACATTTCGAGCCGGCGCTATACCGGCCCAAACCTGTGCTCAGGACACCAATTCGGCCGCCGCCAGTAAAGACAATCCTGAAGCGGACACAACTGTGGTCGGTTCTGGTGCCGGGTCATCGAATATCTCAAATGGCGGGAGACGTTGCAGTGTGAAAGCTTGGCGTTTGTCGTCTCCTGTCGGCCATCCACTAAACTCTGCAAAGTCTGCTTTCTGCGCATTGCCGTAACAGGGGCATCCCGCAGCAATGGTACGTTTGGGCTCAATATTGCCGTTCTCTGCGGTTTGCATGGTTGGCGGGCCGCAGCCCGAAGCGGACCTTCAATCCAAGACTTTGCAATTCCGGCTTAGCGGACATTCCCCCCTTTCGAGTCCTAGACGCAATGTCAGCTCAACCCCAAGCCCGTTTGTTCTGTGAAGCCTGTACCACTGTTCGAATAGTTATCAGTGCGCTTTCCGTGGTCGCTCGATCCCGAGGCGCGCCGATACACAGCCTAAGCCCATTTTGCAGTCCGGAGCGTTCGCCTTTTGCTGCAAACAAAGAAGCGGGGGACACTAGCACATTTGCCTCAGCGAGAGCTTCTACCACCCAGTCTTGCCGAGCGTTGGACGGCAGAGGTAGCAGCACATGCATGCTTTGTGGTTCTGTTACGACCTCCATGCCATCAAGAACACGACGTAAGATCGCTTGGCGTTTGAAAACCTCTTTGCGCTTGGCACGCACGACCGCCTTGTATTGACCGGATGCAATGATCTCAGAGGCAACTGAGACCATAAGTGGTGCGTTCATCCAGACGGAGGCGCGTTGGGCACGGTCCACGGCATATTTATAGCTGTCTGGCGAAACGAGGAAGCACACTCGCAGGCCAGGAGCCCAACTCTTGGAGAGTGTTCGGATGTAGAGCGTACGATCTGGGGCAAGTTCAGCGAATGACGTTGGCGGCTGTTCGAGCAGGAAGCCATAGGCGTCGTCTTCGACAACCATGACATCATTCGTCTTGGCGATTTTCACGATTTCTGACCGGCGTTCCATCGGCAGCGTGGTCGAAGTCGGGTTTTGTACGTTGGGGATACTGAAAAGTGCTGAGACATCGTGCTTTTGGCACAGCCGAGCAAAGCTCTCTGGGATGATCCCTTCGCTGTCGGCGTCCACTTCCACCACGTCCAAGCGGAGCATCTCACAAGCCAAACGCACCATCGGATAGGTCAGACGCTCAACGGCCACGACTTGCCCCGGACGGCAGGTTGCCATCAATGCCAGCATCAAGGCGTGTTGCCCGCCGCTGCATATGGTGATCGCCTGGTGGCTGTCGATGGGCTTCTCACGGTCTTCGTTGAGCCACCGCCATGCAGTCAACCGGTCATACTCGGCCCCCGGATTGTTCCGGTAATCGAGTACATCACAGCCAGGATCGGCCAGCACCTTTGCAATCGCATCTTTAAAGATGCCGTCCTGCTCGGGCAGAACCAGGTGGTTCTTGCTGAAGTCCACCACCGCTTCACCCGGAGTCTCGTAGGAAAACTCCATCGCGCGGGCATCGGCATTCATGCGGACGAAGGTTCCACGCCCGACTTCGCCAATTGTAAGGCCCATTGCCTCCATCTCCGAGAACACCTTCGTTGCGGTTCCCAACGACAGCCCATGACGATGGGCAAGTTCCCTATGTGTCGGCAGGCGGTCACCGGGCTTGAGTGTTCCACTGCGGATATCTCGTACCAGGTCGGCGGCTACGTCTTTGTACTTTGCTCGCATTGGGCGATCCGCTCTTTGAACAATACAGAGATTGTATTGTATAGCTAAGGTTTAGCAAGGACGCTTCAGGTATGAAGGGAAAATCATTGTCTTATATACAATGAAATTATTGACCCTTTGATGTGATACAATCAGATGTTTGTTCTATGTCATTGATCCATAGAGGCGACGTGAGATGACGAGTATCCCGTCACAAAGGCACCTGTTCGATATCCCGTCAGACTTGGCGTATTTCAACTGCTCGTATAATGCGCCACTGCTGAAGAGGGCGGGCGAGGCTCTGGTTGAGGGCGCCCTTTCCAAATGTCGCCCCTGGGAACGCAAGCCCAACAACTTCTTTGAGGATGCCGAGGCTTTTCGTGCTGCCGCATCCAGAGCATTTGGTGTCAGTGCCGACAACTTCGCCGTTACCCCCTCGGCCAGCTATGGATCGTCAACGGTGGCTCGTATCTTGGAAGAACACCTGTCAGATCAGGATGAGATCATCGTGTTGGACGAGGCATTCCCGTCCAATTACCTACCGTGGCAGCGCCTGGGTCAAGAAACAGGGGCCGAGTTTGTCGTCGTGCCAACGCCAGAGGACTTCGGATGGACCCAAGCCGTCCTGGACCGCATCACGCCCAGGACCAAGCTGGTTGCCATTCCCAACTGCCATTGGACCAATGGCGCTCTGCTTGACCTCGACAAGATCGCTGAAGCGGCCCGTTCAGTGGGGTCTTACTTCATCCTTGAGGTCACGCAGTCGTTAGGGGCCAAACCAATCGACATCGCTTCACTGAAGCCGGACTTCCTAATCTCCGCCGGATACAAATGGTTGCTTTGCCCCTATGGCCTCAGCCTCTTCTACGCCGATCCCGAGTGGCACGATGCGCGGCCTTTGGAAGAGACATGGCTCAGCCGGGCCGATGCCGAAGTGTTTGAGAACCTCGTTCAGTACAACGACCAATACCAAGTCGGGGCCCGCCGGTTCGAGATGGGTCAAAAGAACATCCCCTCGATCCTGCCCGGTGGCGTTGTGGCATTGGAGCAGATTGCTGATTGGGGCGTGGCCAACATCGCTGAGACCCTTGAAGCCATCAATGACAGCATCGCGGCGATCCTGGAGCCGTTCGGCTTTGTGCCAGTACCTAAAGAGGTCCGGAGCCCTAACATCCTCGGAGCGGGGCTCGAAGGCGGCATTCCAGAGACGCTCCTCCCCAGCTTGGCCGAGCGCAATGTCTATCTCAGCCGTCGCGGCAGCTCCTTGCGGTTCGCCCCATACATGCATGTCAACGAAGATGACCTCGACCGACTATCCGAAACCCTGAAATCCGTATTCCATTAGAGGCGAGCATCTGCTCGATATCCCATGTCCATTAACCAACGTTTGAAAGACCTTGGCATTCAACTGCCCGACGCTGTAGCCGCTGTGGCCAACTATGTTCCAATTCACATGAGCCCGGACGGCACTCTCCATGTGTCTGGACAAATTGCATTCGTAGATGGGGCGTTGGCGGATCGGGGAACACTCGGCAATTCCATATCTGTAGAGGACGCTTATCAATCTGCCCGCACCTGTGCGATCAATGTCCTCGCCCAGGTATCAGCCGCGTTGGGCGGAGACATGGACCGGATCGTCTCTTGCCGAAAGCTTACGGTCTTTGTCGCTGCAACTCCCGACTTCGAAGAGCACCCAAAGGTTGCCAACGGGGCCTCGGACCTGATCGTTGAGGTGCTTGGAGAAATTGGCCGGCACTCCCGTTCCGCCGTTGGGGTGTCCAGCCTACCTTTCAACGCTCCAGTCGAAGTTGAGGCTGTGTTTGAGGTCAACCCAGCTTCCTGAGATTAGAAATCCAAGCGACAGGGGAAGAACGACGATGAAAACGATTGGCATTTTGGGCGGCATGTCGGCGGCATCGATGCAACTCTACTATCGTGAGCTTTGTGATCTCACCCGCGAAAGACTGGGCGGACTGCATTCCCCTCAATTGTTGATCAGGTCGTTGGATTTTGCGGAGATCGAAGCGCTCCAGGCCAAGGGGGCTTGGCGTGAGGCCGGTGACATCCTAAACCGTGAGGCCCACGCACTGGAGCGAGGTGGTGCGGACCTCTTGATCCTTGCCACAAACACCATGCACAAGCTGGCCGATCAGATGATGGAAGGCGTCGGCATTCCCTTGATCCACATTGCGGATGCCACAGCAAAAACAATACAGTCTGCCGGACTTAAACGCCCTGGGCTGATGGCCACAGCGTTTACAATGGAGCAGGCGTTTTACACGGATCGTCTGAGAGCGGCTGGGTTGGAACCGCTTGTCCCGAACGATGATGACCGCGCTGAGGCGCACCGGATTATCTATGACGAGCTTTGCAAAGATATTACGACAGAGACCAGCCGTAGCACCTGTGTCGAGATCGCATCGCGCTTGGCAGAAGCCGGAGCCGACTCTATTATCCTGGGATGCACGGAGGTTGGGATGCTGCTCAACTCAACCAACGTCACGGTTCCAGTTTTCGACACTACTTTGATCCATTGCCAAGCGGCACTGGATGAAGCTCTAGCATAAAGGCAATAGCTCCAGAGTGTTGAAGTAGTATTGCGTCTTATAACCTCCGCAGCGCACTAAATCCAAGGCCAACAGACCCGCAACGAATGTCGGGGTTGCCGGATGTCGTCTTTGGGCAGCTCGCTTGACTTTGCAAAGTCCGCTCTCTGCGCCTTGCTGTAATTGGGGCATCGCGCAGCATCGGTAACTAAGGGCTCGTTGCTGAAGTCTTCTGCACCCCGTATCAGCGACCGGTGGCAGCCCAAAGCGGACATCGTACTCCTCCAAAGACGGGCGGAAAGCTGTCGTTCGCCGCGGTAGCAGAATAATTTGTCGCAGGTCCGACAAGAGGACATTCAGGATAGAAATTGCAGCTGGCTCGAACCGGCGATAACGCTGTGGCCTTTCATAAGCAAATGCTAATGGTCAAGTTTGAATACACACTCCGAAGAGAGGCTGACCGAATGATCAGGTTAAGGTAGAAGTCGCTTATTCTTCGGCTGCCTTTAGAGTGATCTAAGTCGTTTGCAAGGCTGCTGTTTGCTCTACTTCCCAACCTTTGCTTGGAATGCCTCCGCATGGCTGGGGAATAGCGTTTGAAGGAAATTTAGTGTCTGTGTCAGCGCCCCTTCACGTGAGTAGATGTGTGGGAACAGATGCAGTTTCTGCCAATAACCGTCAGTCAGCGTATCGATCCAGCCGCCAGCTAAACTGGCCTTGTCAGGGTCGTCCGGCACCAGCTGATGGCAGATCTCGCTGAGCATCTTGGACCGTTTGTCTTCAAATTCGCGGTTAATTTCGGCATATTGTGGAACAAAATTCTGTTCCCCGAAGAAGGCAAACCAGATGGCGAGCGCATTGGAATTGCAGATCTTGGGGCTAAAATCCGCCTCGATGATTGTGCGCAACCGGGTCGCGGGGTCTTCTGGTGCCTTGCCCAAGGCCGCCACCCAGTGGGCCTCGTAGGTTTGGTACTGATCCCGCAGGGCTTCAGTTAAGATTCCGGTTTTTGACTTGAAATAGAAGACTGCCACACCCTGGGACAGTCCGGCTTCATTGGCGACGGTCGCCAGCGTAGTCTTGGCAAGCCCGTTAGTCACAATCGACTTAAGAGTCGCATCGAGAATCTGACGCCGTCGCATGTCGGCGTTTTCCTTGCGTTCTTTGCGCGGCTTCCTGCCGCTGCCCTTAGATGCCACCATGAGAAATCCAAACCAAACTTCAACTTTTTCCCTTGTTCCACAATTCGCTGTTCCTGTCAGCCCACTTATTTTTATTTGAGCGCTCAAAAAAACTTTACGAAAAATATCTTCTCCTCTACGCTCCACCTGACAAAGGTCGAGCCAGGAGAGATTCATGGGGCAGCACGACAGATATGACGCGATCGTCGCAGGGGCAGGGCACAATGGCCTGACTACAGCCTGCTACTTGGCTAAGGCAGGGCTGAGGGTTCTGGTTGTGGAAAAGAACGATTGGATCGGTGGCGCAGCTGTGAGCCGGTCGCTGCATGAAGGTTGGACCTACTCCAACTGCTCCTATGTCTGTTCGTTGCTTCGTCGCGAAATCGTTCGCGACCTAGAACTGCCAAAATATGGGTTGCAGGTAATCCCCTATGAAGGTGGTGCAAGCTTTAGCAGCGACGGCGGTTATTTCGCCTATATGTCGGACCATGACGCTCTGCGTCGGGAAATAAGTCGCCACAGTGCGCATGATGCAGATGCCTATGACCGGTTCAGCCAGACAGTGATCCGGCAATGCCGCTTCATTCGGCCTTTCCTGTTGCGAAACGCACCGGACCCCACATCGTTAAAGCCGCGCGACATCGGCGAGCTGCTGTTTCTTATCAAACAGGCGCACGGTCTGGGCAAGAAGGAGTTGGGCGAGACCCTGCGCTTCTGGTCGATGTCGATCGGCGACTTCTTGGATGAACATTTCGAGAATGACCTGATCAAAGCGCACATAGCCGGGGCAGGGATCATCGGTACTGGCTTGGGCGTTTATTCACCGGGTACAGCGTACGTTCTGTTGCACCACTACATGGGCGACGTAGACGGCGCGATTGGAGCCTGGGGCTTTGCCCGTGGCGGAATGGGTGCGATCTCCAACGCGCTTGGGGCCTGTTTTGAGGAAGCAGGCGGAACTATCGTAACCGGCTCTGGCGTCGACCGCTTTTTGGTTTCCAACGGCCGGGTTAACGGCGTGGCGTTGGAAAACGGCGATGAATATCGCGCGCCTATAGTAGCGTCCAACATGGATGTGAAGCGAACTTTCCTGGAGCATACCGAGCAGCAGCACTTACCCTCCGATTTTCTGAAGGCGGTCAAAAGGTTCAAGATTCGCGGCTCCTCGGGCAAGTTGAACATCGCGCTGGATGCCTTGCCCGAGTTTCCTGCTGCGCCCAAAAATGCGCTTTTCTTGCGTGGAGATCTGCACTGCGCCGAAAGCCTGAACGAGCTGGAACGCGCCTATGACGACTGGAAAGAGGGACGCTGGTCGCAAAACCCTTATTTTGACATGCTGATCCCCAGCCAGATTGACCCGACCATGGCGCCGCCAGGCAAGCACATGATGACCGTCTTCGTACAATATGCGCCCTATGATCTGGAAGTGGGCGGCGTGCGCGCTGGAAACAACTGGAATGGCCAGACCCGCGGCGCCTTTGCCGACTGCGTCTTCGACAAACTGGAACAGGCCTGTCCTGACATCCGCAGCAAGACTGTACATGCTGAAATCCGCACCCCTTGGGATGTCGAGCAAGAAGTCGGCCTTACCGAAGGCAACATTTTTCAGGGCGAGCTCACCTTTGATCAACTGCTCTTTAACCGCCCGGTTCCCGGCTACGCACAATATGATACGCCGATTGGCGGCATGTATATCGTCGGATCCTCAGCCCACCCAGGCGGCGGTGTGATGGCGGCTCCGGGCGCCAATGCTGCCAAAGAAATCCTGCGCAACATTGGCAAAAGCAACGCAATGACCGGCTACGCAGCCTGAGGAGTATATGATGACGACACCTACCTATGATGCGATTGTCATTGGCGCGGGTCATAACGGGCTGGCTGCGGCTACGACGCTGGCCCGTAAGGGTAAATCGGTCTGCGTGATCGAAAAGAACGAGACCGCAGGCGGTATGGCGCGCAACACCACGCTTGCAGGAGGGATTCAGGTGCCGGAGATCGCGCATCTGCTTTACAACCTTCACCCTAAAGTGACTAAAGAGTTGGGCCTTGGGTCAGCACGTGCTCCCTTGGAATTGCGCAAGCTGGCTTCAGTGTCGTTATCAGAAGATGGCAATCATGCGATCATCCGTGACGGTAAGGCAGAATTGGTAGACGGCCGACCTCATCCCGAAGCTGCGCCTTTTGCCGAATTGATGCGCCGTTTGACTCTGTTTGCGGGTTTGCTGGGCCAGCTTTCTACGAAATCCCCTCCGTCGTTTGAAGGCGGCTTGACCAGCCTGAATGCGCTCACCGAACTTGGCGGGTTGGCAAAGCTGGGGCTGGATCTAAAGCGGATAGGAAAAAAAGACATGCGCGAGTTTCTCCGCGTGCTCCTGTCCAACGCCTATGACTTGATATTGGACGATCTTGAGGACAGCCCGCTGGCCGGAGCGTTGGCAGCGGATGCGGTACGCGGCGCTTATGCGGGTCCGCGCTCGCCAGGAACTGTATTTACTTTGATGTATCGCATGGGGCAGGGCGGCGGAGCGCAGCTACCTTTGGGCGGCATGGGCGCTGTTTCTGCCGCGTTCGAGAGCGCGGCTCGCAAAGCCGGGGTGGAAATCCGCACTGGCACCGGCGTAGCCCGGGTGTTGGTTGAAAATGATCGTGCGTCGGGCGTGGTACTTGGGGACGGCACCCAAATCTATGCGCGGGCGGTTTTGAGCAATACAGGCCCGATGCCCGCGATGATGTTGGCAGGCGCAAAACACTACGACGTCGAAGCAGTCCGGCGAATGCGCAACCAGCGCTGCAAAGGCTCGGCTGCAAAGGTCAATCTGGTGCTGAACGGCACGCCAGAGTTCACCGGCCTCAATACCGACCTTGCGGCAAGCCGACTGTTGATTGCCCCCAGTGCAACTTATGTGGAACGCGCCTTCAACCCGGCGAAATACGGAGAGATGCCGGAAAACCCAGTTATTGAGGCGATCATTCCCAGCCTGACAGACCCAACGCTGGTCAAAGACGGGCGGCATGTGATCTCCGCTGTGGTCAGTTCTGTTCCCTACGGGCTGGAGGGCGGCTGGAATGATGCCGCGCGTGAAAGGCTTGCGGCGATCACAATTGCTACGCTGGAAAAGTACGCACCCGGAATTGGGGCATTGGTCATTGAGAAGCAGGTGCTTAGTCCCGCCTGTATCGAGGCGCGGACAGGCGCACCAGGGGGGCATTGGCATCATGCTGAGATGGGCATCGACCAGATCCTAACGGTGCGGCCCGCCAACGGCATGGCGCATTACCAATTTGGACCCGAAGGCTACTACCTGTGTGGTGCAGGCGCGCATCCGGGCGGAGACGTGACCGGTTTGGCCGGTCGCAACAGCGCGATGCAGCTTTTGAAGGACGGGGTGCTCTGATGACCAAACATGTTCCAATTGGGCTGATTGAAACTCCGTTCCAGCAGCGGTTGGAGGCGCTCAGCACTGCCAAGAGCTGGACCAATTGGGCGGGTTATGTCTCACCCGCTACGCTGGACACAGTGGAGTTCGAATATTTCGCCATTCGCAACCAGACGACCCTGTTCGACATTTCGCCGATGCACAAATACCGCATTACCGGGCCAGATGCGTTGGAGGTCGTGAACCGGCTGGTGACCCGCGACACCGCCAAACTGCGCGACGGGCGGGTCGGCTATGTTCTATGGTGCGACGAAGAGGGCATGGTGATCGACGATGGCACCCTGTTCCGCTACTCCGAAACAGATTTCCGCCTTTGCTGCCAGGAGCCGATGTATACATGGCTTCTCGACACCGCCTGGGGATTTGACGCCGAAATCGCTGATGAGAGCCAGGACATCGCGGCCCTGTCTTTGCAGGGGCCGACCTCGTTCTCGCTGTTGCAGGATGCAGGGCTGGGCGATGTCGCAGAGATGAAGCCCTTCGACTGGCGCGAGATCGAGCCCGATCTCTGGGTATCGCGCACTGGGTTCACTGGTGATCTCGGTTATGAGCTGTGGGTTCCGAACGGCAACGCGTTGGACTTGTGGGACCGGTTGTGGGCGTCAGGTAGTCACTGGGGATTGAAGGCGATCGGCTTCGAGGCGCTCAATATCTGCCGGATCGAAGCGGGGTTCGTCGCGGCTGGTTTCGACTTCCAACCCGTTCACACCGCCATGCGCCTGCGGCGCGGCCGCAGCCCGCTGGAGCTGGGCTTCGCTAAAATGGTGGATTTCACCAAGGGCCATTTCAACGGGCGCCGCGCATTACTGAAGCAACGGCAAACCGGCCTGCGGTATCACCTGCGCAAGATCGATATTGGCGGTTTCAAACCCGCTGATGGCGCTCTGATCTATCACAAGAAGAAGAATGAGGTGGGGCATGTGACCTCTGGCGTATGGTCCCCCACGACCAAGCGCAACATTGCGCTGGCCGAGTTCAAAGCGCCTTTCGGCGAGGGCATCACGGATGATCTCTGGGCAGAAGTTTACGTCAACGAAGAGGGTCAATGGGACAAGCGCCTTGTGCCGGTCACCATCGAAGACAAACCCTTTTTCATCAATAGCCGCGCGCGGGCAACCCCGCCACGCTCGTTCTAAATCGGATCAGGTACTTCCAATGACCAAAATGAAACCGAATACCTTTTCAAACGAACCGAGCCCGGACACCTTGCACGAGTGGGATCGCACTCATCAATTGCACCCTTGGATGGCAATGGACGACTGGCGGGGTTACGACAATATGTTGATGGAGACCGCCGACGGAATTTACTTGTGGGACGCCTCCGGCAAGCGCTACATCGACGGGCCCGGCGGTATGTGGTGCACCCAGATCGGCTATGGGCGTCAGGAGATGGCCGATGCTATCGCCGCGCAGGTCATGAAACTGCCCTATACTTCTCCCTTTACCAACACCACTGAACCATCGGCGACGCTCGCCAAGAAGATTGCCGATATGGCACCCGGCGATTTGAACAACGTCTTCTTTACTACCGGTGGCTCGACGGCCGTGGATACGGCGTTGCGTACGATGCAGTACATGAACAACCGTCGTGGCAAACCGCAGAAGAAGAAGATCATCGCCCGAGAAAAGGGCTATCACGGCTCGACCTATCTGGCCCATTCGGTAACCGGCAAAGAGCGCGACCAAAGCCACTTCGATTTTGAGACGCGCCTGGTGCATTTCCTGCCCGACGTGAACCCCTATCGCCGTCCTGCGGGCATGAGCGTCGAGGATTGGTGCGATAACAAAGTCGCCGACCTAGCTGCCGCCATTGCAGAGATTGGCGCGGAAAGCATTGGCGCTTTCATTGCCGAGCCGATCCTTTCCTCCGGAGGCGTCATTGTGCCTGCTCCCGGCTACCACAAACGGACTTGGGAGCTCTGCCGCGCCAACGATATCTTGTACATCTCTGATGAGGTGGTGACCGGTTTCGGTCGGCTGGGTCATTGGTTTGCTTCCGAGGAAGTATTCGGTATTCAGCCCGACATGATCACCTGCGCAAAGGGTCTGACCTCTGGTTATTTACCTTTGGGCGCATGCATCATTTCAGACCGGGTTATGGAACAGATGAGTCACTTGGGTACACCGTCTTCCTACACAAATGGGTACACCTATTCAGGTCATCCGGTCTCTTGCATCGCAGCGCTGAAGAATATCGAGATCATCGAGCGAGAAGATATCCTGGAGCATGTCCGCACCGTCACCCCGCATTTTCAAGCACGCCTGTGCGAACTTATGAAGTTTGAAATCGTCGGCGATGCCCGCGGTGAAGGACTTTTGGGATGTATCGAATGCCGGGCGGAGGATCTGGAAGCCGAGCGCAAGCTTGGCGCGATGATCGATGCCGCCTGCGAAGAGATGGGCCTGATCGTGCGGCCGCTGATCAACATGGCTGTGTTCTCGCCACCGCTGATCATCACTTTGGAGCAGATCGACGAAATGTTCGACATTCTTGAACGCGCCATTCAGCAGGTGGAATCTGCGTTAGCTAAGGGAGAGTGTCACACTGCGCTCAATCAGAAATGACCTCAATTAAGCGTGACGCCCTCACAATTCGACCACTAACCGCCGCAGATGAAGTCGAATGGCGACGCCTTTGGACTAGCTATCTGGAGTTTTACGAAACAACTTTGCCAGAGGCGGTCTATGAGACGGCCTGGGCGCGGCTTCTGAAAGAGAGTGTTCGTGAGTTCCAAGGGGTGGTAGCTGAATTGGATGGCCGTTTGGTCGGGTTGGCGCACTACCTGTTTCACCGAACGCTTTGGTCAACCAAGGACACCTGCTATCTTATGGACCTTTTTGCTGACCCGTTGGTACGGGGGCAAGGGGTGGGCGGCGCCTTGATCGAGGCGGTACGTCAGCGTGCGCTATTGGCTGGCATCCCTAGCCTTTACTGGATGACACAGGAGTTCAACTACACAGGAAGAATCCTCTATGACAAAGTAGCTGAGAAAACCCCCTTTATTGTCTATGAGATCAACAGCTGATCCGCTGATGGCGAGGTAACTCGCCCGATAGAGACCGGTTTGCCGGTTCACACCGTGTGTTCGCGGCGCCCGTATTTTCGGGCAAGATCAACTTCCTCTCCAAGGTCCATCGCGGCGCGGTAGCCGCTTTGCACGGCAGCGGCAATGATATGGGGGGCTTCGGCGTCGCCAATGCGGATTACTGATTTGATGCCGGAATCGTGCAATCCATCTCCCATACCCTTTAGACCATCATAGAGATCCAGCACCGGCAGGCGGCGGGTAAGCGGGATAATTGCATCGCAGGCATGAGTACTGCGGTTCTCTGAGAACATACAGGACAGGACTGCCTCTCCCTTGTGGGCTGCCACCAACATCCGGTTGGGTACGACTGCAACGCCCGCCTCAATCAAGGCGGCATTGGATTGGTAGACCTCGGTCGTCCATTGGCCCCAATCGCAAGGGCGACCGGCGGGTGTCACCAGCGTGACCCGGTGCCCATCCTTGCGCAGCTTCAGGGCCAGAACTGAGCCGAGGTAGTAGTGATCGTCATCGTAGATCATCACATGATCCGCGTTGAGGGGTTCCCCAGTTAGCACAGTTTCCGCCGACACGACCATGCCGGGCGCTTCCTCCTCCAAGCCGCTATCCGAATGCCGCCCGATGGTATCCGTCGCCCAGACCGCCCCCGTGGCGGCGATCACATGGGAGGCGCCAAGATCCAGCACATCGGATGCTGTCAGAGGGCTTTCTGGGTAGATTTCCACGTTGGGCAGTTTTTCGATCTGCCCAACACGCCAGTCGCGTACGCGGGCCCACTCAATCATCCCTGGCAAACGAGATTCACGGGTGACGCGGCCTCCTAGTACGCGGCTTGCTTCGGCCAGCATTACCGAATGGCCGCGCTCGCCCAGAACTCGGGCAGCTTCCAGCCCGGCGGGTCCTGCTCCGACAACCAGCACTTTTTCAGGTTTCTCGCTGCGCCCGGCTTTCTCGGGATGCCAGCCTTGGCGCCATTCCTCGCCCATGGTCGGGTTCTGGGTGCAGCGCAGTGGCACACCAAGCGAGTCATGTGCGTAGCAGATGTTGCAACCGATGCACTCGCGTATGTCTTCGCTGCGGCCTTCTTCAATTTTCTTTGGCAGGAACGGGTCCGCGATTGACGGGCGTGCAGCACCGATTAGATCCTGCCCGCCCTGACGGATCACCTGCGCCATGGTGTCAGGTGAGGTGTAACGCCCCACCGCCACAACGGGTTTGGTGGTCAGTGATTTTGCCCGCGCGATACTATCCGTAAAAGACGCTTCTTTGACGAAACGGCTCGCCCCCATCTCAACCCCGTAGTCGGGCACCACCAGGTCCCACAAGTCTGGCAGGTCCGCCAGCATGGCGAAGGCATCATAGCTTTCAGCATCGTCCAGCCCAACGCTGAAACGGGTGGCCACGGCGCATTTGTGACCAACGGCCTCTTTGGTTTCCTCGATGAGTTCGCGCACCAGCCGAACCCGGTTTCTCAGGCTGCCGCCGTATTCATCAGTGCGTGGGTTGTTCACCGGGTCGAGGAATTCCGACAGCAGGTAGCCGTGGGTGGCATAGACATAAACGATGTCAAATCCAGCTTCGACTGCACGCATGGCGGCGTCGCGATGCCATTTGCGGATGTTGCGGATGTCCTCGCGATCAATTTTGCGCGCCTGTCCCGGATGCAGCACGGTGGAATCTGTTTGAGGACGATTGCGCATTCCCAGTGGGGCAAGCCGGGTGCCGAAATTCGTCACCATACCGCCGCCTATCCACAGCTCCACCCCGGCCAGCGCGCCATGTTCATGTACGGCGTCGGTCATCAACTGGTTGGCCCGAATATCATCCTCGTCCCACAGCGCGGCATAGGGGTAGTAGTCGTTATCCGAAGTTGGGTGAATCGAGCAGAATTCAGTGTTCACAACCCCCCAGCCGCCTTCCGCCTTCATCCCCCGCATTGCCGCGACGGTGCGCGGGCGACGCCACCCCATGCCCGCGCAATGTGGCACTTGGTAAAAACGGTTCTTCGTCTCCACGGGGCCGATTTTCAGTGGCTGGAAGAGGATGTCATGGCGAGAATCGCGCATCAGTAGTTACCCTTCGATAGGCAGGTTTTGCGTCATAATTTGATTGAGCGCTCAAATAATTCTTGTGTCAAGTCAGATTCCCTTTTAACCTTTTTCTTACTACGCCCCTACCTGCGCCGGAGGAGGCAAAAGGCAGGAAATCAGGGCCGCAGCAACAGGGAGACTTTCATGAAAATTCTGAAAACAGCCACTGCGCTTGGCATGGCCTTGTCACTTCAGGCAGGTACTGGATTGGCCAACGATGCGGAACTGACCGTTTTTGACTGGGCCGGTTACGAAGACCCTGAGTTCTTCTCTGCTTACATCGAAAAACATGGGGACGGGCCGACCTTCGCTTTCTTCGGTGACGAGGAGGAAGCGTTCCAGAAATTGCGTTCCGGTTTCCACGCAGACGTCGCCCATCCCTGTTCACAGTCGGTTCCAAAGTGGATTGAGGCCGGGTTGCTTGCCCCACTGGATACTGCGCGCATTGAGCGCTGGGACGAGTTAGAGCCGAGTTTCCGCGACATTGAAGCCTACACCAAGGACGGCCAGAGCTATTTCATTCCAGCGGATTGGGGTAACACTGCCGTCACCTATCACACCGAACATCTGAACGATGCGGATGTGACAACCCTACAGGCCTTTGCAGATCCCAAGCATCAAGGGCGGATCTCGATAGGCGACAATGTAGATGACGCCTATGCATTGGGTTTCCTCGCCACTGGAGTCACAGACTGGACCAATGCCACGGACGAACAGTTTCAGGCAGCATCTGATTTCCTGCGCGCGGTGCACCAGAATGTTCGCACCTACTGGTCCGATGGCGCATCGCTGGCACAGCTGATGCAAAGCGGTGAGGTCTATCTGGCCTGGGCCTGGAATGAGACTTATTCGACGATGACCTATGAAGGTCACCCAATCGCAATCAAGCGCGACACAGAAGAGGGTGCGTCCAGCTGGGTCTGTGGTTATGCGAAGCTAGCCAATGCGCCCGGCTCTGAAGACAAGTTCTATGACTTCATCAACGCTTGGTTGGAACCTAAAACCGCTAATTATCTTGTGTCCAGCTGGGGCTATGGCCACGGCAACGCAAAGGCCATGGCGGAAATGAACGCGGACGACCTCGCCGCAATGGGGCTGGAAAGCAGTGAAAGTCTGCGGGCCAAGACGTTGTGGCAAGCGCCGGTGCCTTCGGGCCTGCGCGAGAAGATGATCGCTGAATTCGAACTGATTAAAGCTGGTTTCTGAAGCCGCCTTGTATTCACGAAAGAAGAAACGCCCCACAAAATTGGTGGGGCGTTTCTTGTTTTCCACAACTTGATGCTATTCCGGGCGACCAACTAAGGCAGACAGGGTCACTGGAACAATACGATGGAGTCAGCGCCCCAGCCCACCGGAACCTCGCTGCCGGGAGGAACAATGGAACGGCCTGCGGTGTTACGCATAGAGATTGTCACGTCCGCGGTATGGCCGGGCAGGCGCACGCTGTAATAGGTCATGTCGCCATAATAGGCGGTTCCAGTTACCTGCCCCCTGGCCACCTGCTCGGTCGGTTCGCTGCCATCAAAGAGGATAGTCAGCATCTCCGGTCGGATGCCAATCGAATCCAGGTTCTGAGTGTCCATTCCTTCGGGGATCTGCGCCGTTGGTAACTCGATACTGCCAAGCGCCGGAATATCGAGCGCCAGATGGCCGTTCATACGCCCCGAGGCTTTGGCGTCGAGGAAATTCATTACTCCGATAAACGAAGCAACACGCTTGTCCACCGGGCGGCGGTACAACTCTTCCGGGCTGGCGAGCTGTGCAATCCTGCCTTCGAACATAACGGCGATCCGGTCGGACATGGTCAGTGCCTCTTCCTGGTCATGGGTCACCAGAATAAAAGTAATACCAAGCTTTTGCTGGAGTTGGCGCAGTTCCACCTGCATTTGGTCGCGCAGCTTTTTGTCGAGCGCGGACAAAGGCTCGTCCAACAACACAACCTTCGGCTTCATCACCAGTGCCCGGGCCAGAGCAACCCGTTGACGCTGACCGCCGGATAACTCGTGGGCAGCGCGATCGCCCAACCCGCCAAGATCCACCATTTTCAGCGCCTGCTCTACTTCGTGGGCGATTTCAGCCTTGGGCATCTTGCGGGTCTTCAAGCCATAACCGACGTTTTCTGCCACGCTGAGATGTGGGAAGATTGCATAGGATTGGAACACCATATTGGTGGGGCGGCGGTTGGCGGGAACGCCCTCCATATCTTGGCCTGCGATAACGATAGAGCCGTCCGTTGGCGTCTCAAACCCGGCGATCATGCGTAGCAGGGTGGTCTTGCCGCAGCCCGAAGGGCCCAGCAGAGAAAAGAACTCGCCCTCGTAGATGGCCGCATCAATGCCTTTTAGGGCTTGAAAGCTACCAAAATTTTTGGTGACGCCGGTGAGGTCGATGATGGGTTTTGGGGATGGGGTGGCCATATCAGGCAAATCCTCCGGTAGCTGAAGCTTCGATACCTTGTTTCCGGGCTGAACGGCGGCGGAACCACTCGGCAAGGATCAGGAGTAGGACGGACAGAGTCAGCAAGATAGTCCCGAGCGCCATCACAGACGGCAGCTTGGCAGGAAAACGCAGCTGGCTCCAGATATAGACGGGCAGGGTGACTTCTGTGCCGGTCAGGAAAAAGGCGATGATGAATTCATCCAGCGAAATGGTAAAAGTGATCAGCAGGCTGGACACGATGCCAGGCATGACCAATGGCAGAACCACGCGACGGAAGGTGCCCCAGCGGCTTTCACCCAAGTCGTACGAGGCTTCCTCCAAGCTTTGATCCAGCCCTTGAAATGCAGAGTTCAGAATGGCGATGGCGAAGGGCGTGCAGATCAGTACATGGCCCAGTACCACGGTTGCCAGCGACAACGGCATGCCCAGCTGAATCAGAAGAACCAACAGGGCCACTGCAACGATGATCTCTGGCAGCACAAGCGGCAGCATTATGAAGCTCATGATGCCGCGTTTGGCTGGGAACCGGTAGCGAGCTGCCGCCCGCGCTGCGCAGGCGCCGAGGATGGTGCTCAGCACTGCTGACGTGACGCCGACAACCAGCGAATTTCGTACTGCACCGTGCAGGGCATCAGTCTTCCACAGCACGTCGAACCACTGGGTGGTAAAGCCGGTCAGTGGAAATGAAATGATTGTGGCGTCGTTAAAAGCGAACATCGGCAACAGGATGACCGGTGCGTAGAGAAAAACCATGTAGGCAACGGCGTAGAAAACCAGCCATTTCGGGGAAAGCCCTTTACGTACCGAGTTCATTTCACTTTGCCTCCAAAACGTTTGCCAGCAAAGAAGATCACCGCGCTGATGCTAGCCACGATCAGCATCGAAGAGATCGCCAGAGCCGCTCCCAGCGGCGCGTTATTTGCCTTGCCGAATTGAATTTGGATCATGTTCGCGATCATCAACCCGTCGGTACCGCCAACCAATTTCGGAGTGATGAAATCTCCGATGGTTGGGATCAGTACGATTAGGGTAGAGGCTACCACCCCGGGCATTGCCAATGGCAGTGTGATCCGAAAGAACCGACGCACCGGTCCGTCGCCCAAATCCTCGGCAGCTTCCAACAACGAGCGATCGATCTTCTCCAGCGCTATGAATATTGGCAGAATCGCGAAGGGCGCCCAGGCATGGGCCAGGGTCAGCACCACCGCATTGGCGTTGTACAACAGGAAAGTCAGCGGCTGATCTATGATGCCCATCCCGGTGAGCGCGGTATTTAAAACGCCGTTGTATCCGAGGATCACTTTCCACAGAAACACCCGCAGCAGATAGCTGGTCCAGAAGGGTACGGTGATCAGAAACAACCACAACGCCTTGCGGTGCTTGACGTGGAAGGACAGGTAGTACGCGATCGGAAACGCAAGGGTCACGGTTACCACTGTGACAATCAGCGAAATCTTTAGTGAGCGGAGCAGCAAGGTGCGGTAGATTGGTTTGCTCCAAGCTTCGCGGTAATTGTCCAGTGTTAAGGTCGTATCGAGCTCGAGGTAATTCTGGGTCCAGAAGCTGAAAGTCACGACCATCACCAGCGGAGCGGCCAGCAACAGTAGTGAATAGAGTAAAGTCGGGCTGATCAATACGAGGCCCTGACGCCTCTCTCCGGTTAACATTTCTGGCTCCTCCCGGCTGGTATTAAGAGCGCCGCCCTCTAAGAAGCGGCGCTCGCTTTTATGTTTTGTCCAGCTGTGCAAGCAGCTCTGAATTCCGGGTCTTCAATTGCCCAGGATCGGGTTCGTCATGGTCCAGCACCGGGAACAGCTTACGTAACTCGTCGTGATAGCTCCGCACGCCATGTTCCAAGTCCGATAGAATTACGCCATCATAGCCGCTGGAGAATGCCGCTTCCCAACACCATTCGATCAGCTGCTCATCCTCTTTTGAAGTGATCCGGTCGATCCGACCACTGAGATAGCGCGCAGCGCGCAGTTGCCGATCCTCTGCCGGTCGTTTGTAACAGGCGGCTCGCTGGATGGTGCGCCCGTTCTCCACCGGAAACTCGTGGTAAAAGATTACTGAGTCTGGGTAGATGCCAAACACCAGATTTGGGAAAAGCCCCAGATAGAGCCAAGCCGCCTGGTGTTCGTCATCTAACGCCTCCGCTCTCGGCAGCAACTTCTTGTAATTGCGCACGCTCCACATACGCCCGGAACCGGGGCGGAATCCACCAAAGGACCTGGCAGCGCCATTGCTGAACGGTTGATCTTCGTAGTTGGTCCCAAAGAGATCGTGCAAACCAGGGTGCGCTAGCGGCACATGATAGCCTTCGTTGTCGACATCACGGACGCATTTCCAGTTTGCAGCGATTTCCGTGACGCTGATCCCATTCCCGTCCGGTAGAAGCTCTGCCAGGCTGTAAGGAGCCAACTCTTCTGCAAACTGAGCCATCACCTCTGAAACCTTGGGTTGCGGTCCCGACTTGAAGCGGACAAAGACAAAGCCGTGCCAAATGTCCATCTCGACCGGCTTCAATCCCCACTCCACCGGATCCAGATCCGGTAGCGTTTCGGGGCGTGCTGCGCCGCGCAGCGTTCCGTCTAGATTGAAGGCCCAGCCATGAAACGGGCAGATGATGGCGTTCTTGCAATGACCCTTGTTTTCAGCCACGACGCGGCTTCCGCGGTGGCGGCAAAGATTATGGAAGGCGCGAACTTCACCGTCCGCGCCCCGGACCACCAAGGCCCTTTCTCCAGTGAAATCTGCGGCCATGAAATCGCCGGGTTCGGGCACATCGTTCACATGGCAAACAAGCTGCCAGTGTCGTCGGAACAGAAGCTCCTTTTCTTCTTCCAGAAGCTCTGGGTTGGTGTAGCTCCAGGCGGGCAGCCCGGTGCGTCCGGCTCTGGGATCAGAGTAAATCAGCACTTCGTCCTTCATAAGGATCTCCTTTCCTCTGAAGGGAATCACTATCATTTTTTATTTGAGCGCTCAAATAAAAAAATTAGTGACAGATGTTTTTGATGGCTGGACAAAACGATTGCAACGCGTCAAGTTTGAGTGATTGCTCAAACTTTTAGGACGTGAGAAATGCGCCGAAACAGAAGCCGCAGAAGATCTCCATTGCCCACTGATGTCGTCGCCAACAAAGGTCCGCATTCCCTGACTACTCCAGCCTACACGCCGCTTACACAAGCCCAGGTTGATGAAATCGTGAACACAGCTATCGAGCTGCTTGCCACCTCAGGCGTAGTGTTTGAGGCAGGAGGTGAAGCTGACGGTCTGTTGCGGGGTGCCGGTTGTAATTTTTCAGATGATGGGATCGTGACTATCCCGGAATCCGTGTCCCGCAGGGCGCTGGAAACCGCTGCCCGCATGACCACTTTATGGGACCGCAACGGAGAAAATCCCATTTCGATTGATTGCGATCACACTTGGTTCATGCCTGGCATGACCTGTATTGCAGTCTATGATGAGAATACCGGCGAGCCTCGACCTTCGACACGCGAGGACCTTGCCCTCATCACAAGAGTTGCGGACAAGCTTCCGCATGTTGATGCGGTCTGCATCGCTGTGAAGAACGTCGAGGAGTCGAACCAGTTCGGCGAAATCGACGAATTTGCATGCATGATGGAAAACACCATCAAACCGTTGGAATACCTTTGCGAACACCCTTCATCTCTGGAAGCGGTAATCGATATGGCCGCGGCCTTACGCGGATCGCATGATGCACTTAAAGCCAAGCCGTATTTTTTGCATCTGATCACACCGCTGCCAGTCAATCTCGCGCGGATCCACTCGGACCAGATTATTACCGCTGCCCGGGCAGGTATTCCGGTTGGCGTCGGCACTCTGCCGATTGGCGGTGCCTCTTCACCAATCACTTTGGCCGGATGCATTACCCATGCTCTGATGACCGATTTCGCAGCCATCGTGCTTGGTCAGTTGGCTGCTAAAGGTAGTTTCTGCGTTGGGTGTTCGGATGTGAACTTCATGGAACCTGCTACAGGTGCCATTGGTAGTTTCTCTCAGACCTCGGTTGCCGACATGGCGATGTGCCAAGTGCGCCGCGCGCTGGGGTTCCCCTCGCTGACCGGCATCGGCGGCTGTTCGGTTGCCCGCCGTTTCAATCAGGATGCGGTCTGGGAAATTTCGTCAAACATGACACAGATGTTCTACAACCGTCCCGCCACAATTGACTACATGGGTTCGCTCGATCAGGGGCTGACCTATTCGCTGCACGCGCTTTTGTTGTGCGACGATCTGGCAGGGCTGCTGCGAAAGATGTGGCAGGGGTTGGAAATATCTTCCGACCAGATGGCTGTTGATCTCATTCGAGAAGTTGGCCCCACTGGAAACTTCCTCGCTCATCAGCACACGGTCGACAATTGCCGGACCCAGGTTTGGAATACCCGGTATTTTGGCCCGAACATTCCGCTGAGCAATTCTGGGTTAGCAGATCAAGACTTGTTTGCGCGACTTGACGACGACCTCCGAGAGAAATTGGCGGAACTGCAGCAGCCTGAATTGCCTTTGGAAACCCAGGCAGCAGTGACCGCAATTTCGGAAAAATATCGTAACCTTTTAGTCTAGCCGGGTCGCAGTGCTGATCGCGTTGCAGCACGGGCGAATTTCCCGGAACACCAGAGGCAGCTGACGCTGGAAAGTGCTGCAAGTGCACAAAGGGCTGCTATTCGGAACGAAAATGGCATGGCAGGAATGTCTGCAACGGGCCGTCCTCACCTTTGGCAAACGTTTCCGACAGCTGGATGCTGCGTATTTTCCGAGGTTAGTAGTGAGCCTAAAGCCGACAATCGAATCCCGTGGTAATGGCAAGTAGGCAAGGCCAGTGTTCCGAGTCGTTTAGTTTGTAGGGCTGACCGCGTGCAGTCGCCAGGTACTTGGAACGCCCTTTAACTCGTGCTCACCTTGGTCTTGAAACTCGAACGGCGCACCAAGCATCAGTTGCCGCGTGAGATCGGAGGCCAAAACCTGTCCTTCCTGGGCTTGGCCCATCACCCGCGCGGCTATGACCACGCCAAGGCCGCTGATATCCTCGCCGCGAATTTCAATCTCACCAGTGTGAGCGCCGAAGCGTGCGTTAAGGTCGATTGCAGACAATGCTTCTCGTAAAGAACCAGCGCAGGCCAGCGCACTTGTAGGAGAACTGAACGTCGCCAGAACGCCGTCGCCGGTGAATTTCACCAGATGACCACCGTGTCGAGAGATCTGGTTTGCGCAGATGTCATCGTGGCGGTTCATCAGGTCGCGCCAACTCTCATCACCGATGCGCGCTTGTTGCGAGGTGGACGCGACGAGATCTGAGAACAGAACGGTAGCAAGGGTGCGCTTGGGTTGGATCGTCGCCGGTGCTTCGCCGGTGACAAACTCGACGATTGCGGCCGCATAGCTGTCCACGTCGCCTTCCCATGGCACATGTTCGTGGCCGGGTATGGTTTTGTATTTAGTAGATGGCATCAAACGCAGAAAATCCTGGGCGCAATCAGCCCCGTTGGGTTCTTCGAATTCGCGATGTATGACCAAAGTAGGTTGTGAAATAGAAGGAAGCAATTCCCGGATATCTATCCGGGCAGCCAATTCGAACAGGTTGGCGACTGTAATAGGGGTCGCGCTCATCCTTTGGAAATGCGCCCATGCTTCCTGAGCTTCAGTATCGTCCTCACTTGGGCCGAAAGCCGAGAATGGGTGAGGTTTATAGAGCTTTCCCCAATTCTCGCGGAACTGTTTCAACGCAATTTTAAGGCTTTCAGGGGTCAGGTAACCGCGAGTTAGACGGCCTTGAGCGTACCCACCGCACAAAGCCAGACGTTCGACTCGCTCGGGGCGCATCGCGGCATAGACACAGGCAAGTGAGGCCCCCTCGGAGAAAGCAATGACCGTGGCTGAGGTCATTTCAGTAACATCCATCACAGCCTCTATATCCATGACGCGCTCTTCAAGGGTAGGTGTTCCCTGAATGCGGTCTGACATGCCGTTGCCGCGCTTGTCGAAGGTAACCAATCTTGCCACCGAGCTGAGAGCTGTCATCCACTGGAGATAGCCCGGATTTTCCATGGACGCTTCCAGATGCGAAATCATTCCGGGGACCAACACAAGATTGCGCGGCCCATCGCCCCAAACTTGATAGGCGATGGATAACCCGTCGCTTTCGGTGAAAAGGGTCTCCACATTGGCAGTCATGCGCCCCTCCCAGTCGTTCTCTGGCCAATCCTCCGCCCATGTTTTCAATGTGGTTCGCGAGGGAGCCAGCGCATGATCATATTGAAGTTCGAAGGGCCTATCGGTCAACGATCTCTTTGGTTGAGTGTAACGTGCGTCATGCCTGGATTGTAATAATCAGGTTGAGAAAACCGGAGGTCTGCATTGTCCGCAATCTGCGAGTTCGTCTGAACATTGACTTCGAGCTCGCGGCGAATGGCAGGCCCGACGAGCTGCGGTGCAGCGAGGGCAGGCCGGATGAACGGCAGGATTGGGCCGTCCACACCTGAGCGAGACGGCGCGGTCAAAAAGATACCGCGATTGCTTCGATGCCAGCGTCGAGCCCATCACGGAAGGGTAAAAGACACATATTGACAGCATGCGGCAGACGAAAAATTCCCTATCGTACGAAGGGTTGAGTCTTCTTCAACCGAGCAGCTACGCTCTAAGGTGCCTTCAAAGAAATTGAACGATTCCTTTACATTAACCCTGTTCTCAAAGCTTCCGCGAGGTCCCAAATTGCACAGGTTTAGCAAAATCAACTTAGGTGCTCTGGCCGTTGTCTTCCTTTCACATGCATTGATTGCTGCCCCTCTTGAAGCGCAGGAGGCCGCCCCGGTGACCTATGCGCTGGAAGCAGACGTGGTTTATGGACAGGGAGTCGTGACGACAGAGGGTATGGAGGTTTCGCGCGATTTGTGGATGGACATCTATCATCCGACTGAAGCCACAACCACGCCGCGACCTGCTGTCATCCTCACCTTCGGCGGCGCATTCCATCGCGGCAGTCCACGGCTCACGTTTCAGTCCGGTGGTGCTCAGGACACCTCGATGGGTAATTATTGCCGTCGGTTTGCCGCGCGGGGGTATACGTGCTTTGCAATCGATTATCGGCTGACACCCGAAGGGCCTGTGCCATCAGGGGAGGGTTATCAAGCAGATTGGATCGCACCTGACAGTCTGTTGCCACTATTGCCCCAAGCCAACCATATTCGGGGGACCATGGACCTGCCGCCGCTTGATTTCAGCATCCCCGAACAAGAGAAGACAATGGTTGATGGTGTGATCTCAGCAGCCGAAGATTTGCGCAAAGCGGTGTTTCATATCCGGGAATCCGCTGACACCTACAAGATCGACCCGAACCGTATTGTGCTTGGCGGGTTTTCCGCAGGCGCGGTGACGTCTTGGAATGTTGCACATGGCATGGGGGTTCCCGTCTCAGGTGTCTTTCTCCTGTCCGGAACTGACGCCGGGTTTGACGTGAACAAGGCGGTTACAGCTTCGTCAGACAGACCGCCGATCCTCATGTTCATGGGTCAGTATGATCTGCCGGGCGCGTTGTCTTCAGTTCCCCTCCTTGTCGCTCACTACGAAGAAGTCGGTGTGGAGCATGAGTTTGCCTGGGTGCCGGGCTTTGGCCATTTCTATCCTGCTGGTGCAGCCAGTTTAGGCGGCGATGCAGTGAGCATGTCCGTGGAAGGACGGATCGCCAAGTTCCTCGAACGTGTTATCGGTAACGGGCAATGACGCAGAGCTTAGTAGACGCAAGTGGCGGTTGACCTCTGTTTAAGCATTGGTCGCCTTGAGAAATACCAGCTTGTTGCGCGGACTGTGAGTTTGGTAACCACCAAATTTCGCTGCCGCAGCGAATGTCTCTTTCGACGAGCCACACAGTAGTGCCGGCATTCGTCGTCCAACGGCAGTTCAGGGCCGCTTGATACCTGTGAAAGTGGATGCTTTCCTGTCATAAGCTGCGTCAGAACTGATAGTCAGTTCCCATCTTTAATCGGCAGAGCGGCTTGGTTTCTTTCAGACCGGAGCACAAACACGCAAGGCATCGAGAATTGCAGCGTGCATATTTCGGCTTGTAACTGCGTCGCCAATGCGGGCCAAATAGAACTGACCGCTCCGATTGGTATCACTGAATGGAAGCGTCCCGCCAATGAGCGCCTGGTGCTCTACCTGCCCAAGGTTGCGCGAGATTGGTTTGAGGTCGTGATAGAGTTCGGCCATCGGGGACAAGCCATGTTCTACCACCACGCAATCAACAAGGCGTTCAGTGACATCCCCCGTTAACACATGCCGCAGGCTGGCGCAAAGCCGATCACCTTCGCGGGTGAGAGAGGCGAGCTCCTGCAGGCAGGTGAAGAAAACTCCATTGGCGGCCAGATCACGCAAAGCAACGGCGGAGGTCGTCGGGCCAAGGTCATGCAGAAGGGTTCGGTCTGGGGTAACGAGATTGACGCTACACCCGGTGCCAGCCAGCGTGTCGGCTGCGACGGCTGCAGGGTGGTCTCCGACCTCGTCAAACAACAGCACTTCGCCCGAGACACGCGCCTCACCGGACAACACCTCCCAGCTGGAAATCGTCAGATCGCTACCGGGGATGGACAAGGGCTCTGGCCAGCCTCCAGTCGCAATAATCACGATATCTGGGGCTTCGGACAGCACGTCATCGGCTTCGGCATAAGTGTTTAAGCGGATATCGACCCCGAGCACGGTCACCTCGGAAATCAACCAGTCAGCGACGCCCCATATCTGTCTGCGTGTCATCCCCTTGGCGGCCAGAATCAACTGCCCGCCCAGCCGATCCGACGCCTCGAACAGCACAACCTCATGGCCGCGCAGGGCGCAGACTCGGGCGGCCTCCAGCCCGCCGGGTCCGCCACCGACAACAATCACTTTCTTGCGTGTGTCGCTGGGGGTGATGACGTGAGGCAAGGTCTGCTCACGCCCCGTGGCTGCATTGTGCCCGCACACGGCAGGTTTGCCCTGATTTACGCGGTCCACACAGTAGCCCAAGCCGACACAGGGGCGGATGCGTTCTTCATCCCCGCGTGCAAGTTTTTCCACCAAATAGGGGTCGGCCATCTGTGCGCGGGTCATGCCCACGAGATCGACATGGCCGCCAGAAACCGCGTGGCGGGCCGTGGCAATATCCGCAATCCCCCCGGCGTGCAGTATCGGCAGATCGACGGCATCACGGATGCGCCCGGCCACGGTGATATGTGGGGTCGCAGGCAGGCCCATGGGACGCACCCATTCGGCCAGGCCAAGATCATCATAAGGCGCGCCGGCAAGGATGTTGAGCAGGTCGATATGGCCGGAGGCTTCCAGCATCCGGGCGGCGGCAACGCAATCTTCAGCGCTCAGTCCACCTTCGGTCAGTTCATCGCCGGTGATGCGCACCGACAGAATGAACTCAGGACCGACTTCGGCGCGCACCGCGTCAAGCGCCAACTGGGTCAGACGCATGCGGTTTTCCAACGGCCCACCATAGTCATCGTCGCGCTGGTTAGTCAGCGGGGACAGGAATTGCCCCAGAAGGTGTGAATGGGACAGAAGCTCGATCCCGTCGAACCCGCCCTGCTGACAGCGTCGCGCAGCAGCTGCGAAATCGCCGATCACACGGTCGATATCCTCTTGCTCGATCACTTTGGGAAAGGCGCGGTGAGCGCGTTCGCGGATACCGGATGGGGCCAGAACCGGCAGCCAATGCCCATCATCCCAGGCTGTGCGGCGTCCCATATGGGTGATTTGGCACATGATGGCGGCACCATGTTCGTGAACACCATCCGTCAGTTTCCGGAACCATGGGACAATACTGTCATCACCAGCATAAAGCTGGCCAAACACCGATGGGCTGTCAGGGGAGATATTGGTCGACCCGCCGACCATTGTCAGGGCGACCCCGCCCTTTGCCTTTTCCTCGTGATACAACCTGTAACGGTCCCGGGGATGGCCATTTTCGACAAAATTCGGTGCATGGGATGTGCTTACAATACGGTTGCGCAATGTCAGGTGTTTCAATTGAAACGGATCAAGTAGGTTCGCCACTCTCGTGTCCCTTCGGCCAAATCGGCTGTTCAAAAAACGCCCAGATCGGGCCCGCTCGTCAGATTCAATGCCTGATGAGGTTCATTGTCGAAAGTACTTTACTTGGGAAGCTACGCGCGAGAATTCGCAGCTTCCGACATAGCTGTATGAAAAGGCGACCCGGCCGCGAGACTCATATATGGAGAATTCGTTGATCAGAGACAGAGACCTGACAGATGCCTCTCAATCCACCAGGGTCAGCTAAGGGCCACGAGCGTGTGTTATCTTAGATTGGAGGCGCTGCGCGCTCTGTAACCAACTTTCTGGCTACGACCCTTTCGCGATGTATCATGTACAGCCCTGCACTGATGATGATGGCAATACCAAGCAGGCTAAGCATGTTCGGAAAGTCACTGAAGACAAGGTAGCCAAACAAGGTTGCTACCGGCAGCTCAAAGTACTGCAAAGGAGCCAACGTGGCGGACGGGGCAAACGAAAGTGCATAGGTCATCATCATGTGGCTCACCGTCGCAAAAAAACCAGCCCCCAGAAGCCACAACCACGCGATGTCTGTTGGCCAAACGGGATCGAAAAGCTCGGAGCCGGAACCGCGCGCAACTATTAAAATTGGAATGCAAAACAGACTGGCAATCAGGCCAGTGTGGAATTGCAGAGTCACGGGGTGCATCCGACGCGACAATCCCCGCGTCACAAGAATGTAGAAAGCGAAGGCAACAGCCGTGCCAAGCGGAATTATTGCAACCGCACCGAAGGCCGCGAAACTGGGTTGGATGACGAACAATACGCCAACAAATCCCACAAGAGCCGCCGTGACACGACGAGGGCCGACATCTTCACCAAGACAAAACTTGCCGACCAACAGGACAATGAACGGGGCCACAAACACGATTGCCAACGCATCGGCAAGTGGCATCACACGGATTGCCGTAATGAAACAAAAAGTCGCGAACAGCAGAAGTAATGAGCGGAGTACGAGTACCATCAATTGACCTCGCCCCACACGCAACGACAGTCCCATTATCCAGATAAACGGTGCCATCAAGGCGCACTGCACTATAAAGCGAGCAGCCGTTATCTGCCCAACTGGAACGCTGGCTGATGCGAGTTTCGCAGCCACATCCAGCAAAGGAGCAGTCAGGCAAAATCCAAGCATCAGCGAAACGCCTGCAAGGATGCGATCCGCAGATTGAGGTGTAGAATCAGCCGAGGTCATCCCACTATGTAGAAATGTCGCCAAATGCGTGTCTGTTCTCAATGCGACGCCAGACAAAAGACCCGAAATTTGCGAGTTCGGGTTGGATGGAATGTGTTACCCCGCAGTTGTTCGTTTGCCAAATCCTTTGCCAACCAACGCTTCAATGTCTCCTTTCGTTGACGCATTGCAGAAACTTACGAACTGGGCGGGGTCCCGAATGGGCCGTTCACACCTGAGCGACGTGGGGCAGTCGACAAGATGCCATGATCGCTCCGGCGTCAGCATCGAGCTCATTTTGACCGATGCCGCACTATGCACCAATGTCCGAACTAAGGTTTGAATAAGTATGGAGGGGCACATGCTCCTCCAATTGAACTCTGGAACTATTCCTCCGGGTGAAAATGAACGTCCATTGGACCCTCCCATTGAATCAACAGAATTGTCGGTTCGTCGGTGGGAAACGAGTCATTATGATGCTCTCCGCCTGGTTGATACCAGTAGTCTCCGGGCGTTTGCAGCGGCACCTGAGCTTCGCTTTCGCCTTTAACGTAGTGCTTAGATGCACCGGTAACGACAAGGCCGTGGTATCCGTGGGTGTGCGAGTGCATTGCTCCGGGGAAGTTTGGCGGGAATTTCATGAAGACCGCCGAGGGGCCTTCCTGGGGATCGCCCCAAAGAACAGCAAGCTCAAACGGAGCGCCTTCGGGCTGGAAAAACTCTGCCTCTTCCAACGCAATTCTGTATGAGCTTTTTACTGTTTCAGCGTCGGCAGACAGAGCGGTTGCACTGACAAGAAAACCAGCGGCAACTGCAACCTTAGCGATTGAATTGAACATGTTTCTTTCTCCCATCAAGATGCTTCTGCGACTGTCACGAGGCAACTTCACCCCGCCACCCGTGCGAGAACCCGATAGTGAAATTGGCCGGAAGTATCGCAGTCCGAAGGTCAATGATGGATTGGTATTCGTCGCTCTTCCAGAAAGCTTCGAGGTTTTCGCGAGATGGAAACCGTATCAGGGTAAGACCCGCGCCCTCTGGCCAGTCTCCTTCAAACTTGGATATGGAGGAGGCTCGCGCACCTATGACGAGGAGTTCGCCTTCAAACTTCTCCAGAACATCATTGGCAGCTTTTGCATATTCGCCAAAATTCTTCATATCTCCTTGTTCTGTGAAGCTGAACAGCAGATAGGCTTCTTTTCCTAAGGACATGTTGGGTTTCCTTTTTAGGTTTTGCAGATGGATTTCCGTTGCGGTCCTGAGCAGAGCAATTCCGTTCAACCGCCGTGGAAGACAGACAGGGCCATCCGGCGAACGTAGCCAGGGAAGGCTGTGTCGTAGTTTTTCCAGTCTGAGTATTCGGGCATTTCGATTTCGTCGGGGATGGTAAAGAGCAACTCAACAGGGGCTGACGGGTTGCCGCTTGCGAAAGCTTCCTGAAAGCGGGCCTCTACCTTCGCTTGCAGCTCATTCAGAAACTCCGCATTTTCTTTGAGAGCTTCGACGCTGTTACCGTTTGAATGCCCGTTGACTGCATAGACCGGGTCCCAATCTACCAGTGTGTTCAAAACAATGCCTGAACCGACGAAGTTGGTGTCCTCCTTGAACTCATGCGGGGAAAGTTCCTGCGGCATGTACATATCCACGGAGAACACAACATTGCTTTCGGTGACTCGTGCAACCGTAGTGGCAACACCATCCGCAACCGCGAGGTGATGCAACTCAACAGTATGACCGCCAAGATCCACAGTGTGGATGTCGTCAAACGACGTTGTGACTGTTGGCATAGGCATCATCGGCGACAGTTTCAGAATGTCGAGGCCGTTCTCCTGCATGATGATTTCAGCCCCTTCGAACACTTCAGTTCCACCAATGTGGTCAAAATGCTCGTGGCTCAGGGCGATATGCGTAACAGGCTTGTCGGTGATCTTTGCTATCTCCGACTTCAACTCCTCAGCCCGCGGCGTGAAGGATGGGTCAGTCACGAGAGTACCATTCTCTCCAATGACAACCATGCTGGAGTAACCCATGGAGAAGTAGTGATAAACACCGTCCGCGATCTCAGTCATCGGACTGGTCTGCGCATTTGTGGTTGTCCCCAGTGCGATCAGCGCAGCAGCGGTAAACAAGGTTGACAGTCTCATATCGGTTCCTCAAAGCTAACGTTGTTCGCCTTAGCTAACAACGTTAGCAAAGAAGTCAATAGGAGTGCTCGAAATTCAGGAGAAGACACCAAGTCATGGTGGGACGGCCAAAAGATATTGCCCAGGAATATGAGGGGTTCACTACCCGCGACGCTATTCTTTCCGCAGCTGAAAAGCTGGCCGGGGAAAGGGGCGCATCCGGTTTGAAAATAAGAGAAATCGCTCGGCTTGTCGGGATCGAGCCTGCATCCATATACAAGCACTTCAAAGGTCTGGGCGCCATATTAACGACGCTTATTGGTGAATCTCTCGCTGAAGAACACCAGTTGTTAAAGCTGCCCGAGGAATTGGACGGAGAAGCCGCAATTCGGGAACTCAACAGGCGAACGACTCGCTTTTTGGCCGCCAGAAAGGGAATCGTAAGCCTTTCATTGGACGACTTCGCGAAAGCGCATGATCCGACCCGCGATGCCTTTGATGAAAACGAAGCCATTATCGTCCAAGGTCTGGACATCGAAGCAGAACTGATCAGCCGCCATCTCGGACTGGGTGAACTCGGGCGAAAGAAGCTGGGTCAGATTGCAATCGCGCGCCGCTCGATGATCTTGGTTTTTTTGAGCGTCACATGGCTGAACGGAAAAGAAGTGGACGAAGAACGAGAAACCGAGATCGCCGACATGGTTTCCGTATTCCTGCTGGGGTTGCAGTCACAATACTGACGGGAACGCCGGCTATCACGCGACTAAAAAACCGCTGTCAGGAACGCCGCGCTGGCATGCTGTCGACTTCGAGTGATCGTAGCGAATTCGCCCTTGGTTGCGTGGGGTGCTCGCTCAGCAACCGCCAAACTTCGCTACTGCAGCGAATGTCTCCTCTGACGGGCTGCACTGCAGTGACGGCACCCATGTTTCAACGGCAGGTTTGGGCCGTCCTCAACGCTGGCGCGTAAAGCGTGGCTTGGATCGATACTGCACCACCGCATGACCGTTTCGAGCCCCTCTCGCACGGAGAATGTCCCCTTTTCTAAACCCACCTGAAACAACATTCCGACGCTTACCTGCGCCCGCGAGATTTCAGTGATATACTGTCATTGCGGAGTCTTCACCGTGGGAGCGAATCCAATGCATTTCCTTTTTAAGATTTCTTCCATTTTCTTGGTGTTGATTGGCCAGAATGCGAATGCGCAATCGACTGAGTATAAACTCGGCCAGATTGTCGTGGAACGAAAGCCAATGATGTTTGAAATGCAGACTGCCTATTTGACACTTTTGTCCATCCGGAATGGCGAGAGCAGCGACTACGTTGCCGCAGCCATGGCCGCAAGTCTTATTGAAGAAACGGTACCAAACTTTGTTGCACTTATGGAACCCGGCACTGCTCGCGGAGAAGCCCCGGGCAGCCGAGCAAAACCTGAGGTATGGTCGCAAGGTGAGGCCTTCTCCGAAGCCGCAGAATGGCTTCAAGCAAAGGCAGCTGCGCTTGCAGATGCTTCAGCGAGCGAAGATCCGGTTGTTTACTCCAAGGCCTTCGAGGAGATGAGCGAGGCATGCACCGCATGTCACGGTCTGCGCCCGTCCAGCGGCGGCCTGTTTAGGTTTGCGAAGGACGAATAGTTGGCCGCCATTTTTTATGTGGTCTTTTTTCGACGCGCACTCGGCAGTGCCGAATGCTCGCAAAGTCCGCAGACCACGCGTTCGACGGGCCTTCGTTTTTGCGTTTGCAGCGAACGGCAGGTTCGACGGGTCGCGATGCAGCGACATTGACCAAGGTCGAACGGCAGGAAAGGGCCGTTCGCGCGCATCAAAATCCCGTGGCCGAAGGTCCGAAAAGTCCCGCATCGCAGTCGTTCATGCCGAGTGCAGCGAATGACCGCTTCGAGCCCAACCTGCTCGTTCGTCAGGTTGCAGCGAATGGCCGGTTTTAGTCGCCGTTGACAGGTGTAGACGGCGTCGGCGCGGATTTGTGAACGGCTACGCCGATCATGACGAGGGTCACGCCCAGGACATCCAAAGCGCTCGGAACCTGACGCAGGACAGTCGCGCCGATGATCGTGGCGGTCGCTGGCAGAAGAGCCAGAAGGAACGCGAAGCTGGCGCGTGGCAAGCGGGCCATCGCGAGCTGATCGCAAACATAGGGGATGACCGAGGAACAGATGCCGACGCCGATCCCGGCCAGTACTAGCAAGGGCGCACCAAAAGCGTCGAGGGCTTGCAGGAAGCCAATGGGCATCACGAAAATGAAGGCCGCTGTCATGGCAGCGCCAAGGCGCTCCACACCGCCCGACGCGCCACCTTCGGAAATCTTGTGGCCGAGGACGATGTAGAGAACGAAAAGCGATCCGTTCAGCACCGCCCAGAACAAGCCAAGAAGATCAGATGTGAGATCAGGTCCATCCGCCGCCAGTAGCGACGGCACGTCGATCAGGAGGGCCACGCCGATGATTGCGAAGGCACAAGCCAGATAGTTGCGCCCAGTGCGGAGGCCCCAAAGGGCAATCACGATGGTACCGACGAATTCGATAGCTGCGACGAGCGCAATCGGTAGCCGGTCGAGGGCCAAGTAGAAAGAGCTGTTCATCACCGCGAGGCAACCTCCAAGCACGAGAAGGAGAAGGCGCGCACGGGGCGTCGATTTCTTAAACGTGCGCCAGGGTTTCGTGATGGGCGCGAAGACCAGGGCCGCCGAAGCAATGCGGAACCAGGCAACGCCAAGCACACCAACGACCGGAAAGAGTAGAACCGCGAAGGCCGGGCCGAGATAATGGAAAACGGCGGAGACGCCGAACCATGCATGAGGGGGAACGGCCTCGGACATGCGCGACATGGCTCTGGTGGCACTGGCTACGTCGGGATTTACGGGAATCTGATCTGACATGCTAATATAATGCAAGGTAATAGCGGCTTGTTGTATGGAGATCAGATATGCCTATGGCGAAATTAAACGCACGAAAGAAGGGAGAAGCAATTTCAAACCTTCGATCCGAACAAAGTGATCTCGACAGCGTTGATGCTGCGATTCTCCGGGAACTCTGCGCAGATGCCCGCATCCCACGCGCGGAACTGTCCCGTCGTGTCGGTCTATCCGCCCCAAGTGTTGCAGACCGTGTGAGGCGTCTTGAGGACGTGGGCATCATCACCGGATATGGCGCTCGTATTGACCCGGCCCGACTCGGCTATAGCCTAACAATCCTTATCCGCGCGCGTCCGTTACCAGGTGAAATGAAGAACATGATCGAAGCGATTCAGGATACGCCGCAGATTGTCGCTTGTGATCGTGTGTCCGGCGAGGATTGCTTCGTCGCACGGGCACATGTCCACGACGTAGCCGAGATGGAGACCGTGATCGACCGGATCGTACCCTTCGGCGCGACCAACTCTTCCATCGTACAGTCGTCACCGGTCAAAGAACGGCTGGTCGAACTTTAGGGTCTTGCAAGCGAAAGCGGACATTGACCCAATGGTCGCTTTGCCCGCAAAACGGGCTTTCACTGAATTTTACGGAACGTCCGCATCGAGCCCCTAGCGGACATTCGCGACCAGACATTGCAATTCCGAACAGCGCGACTACGCGTCATTTCGAAGAAGTTGCGAGTACCTGGTCCGCGATCCAGTCGAACACTAGTCTGGGGCCCCGACCCAGGTTGGTATGGCTCAGTGACATTACATAACCAGCGTCGCTAGAGACCAAATCGTCCGTAACTGTCACCAGGGAACCCTTGCTGAGCAGATCATCGATCAATCCAATCCAACCCAAAGCCACACCATCACCAGACAAAGCGGCTTGGGTCACCATGTCATAGTTATTAAAACTGATGTAATTTCTCTTTCTTTCGCCCGTTATGCCCAAACTATCAAACCACCCTTGCCAGGTTTGCCAAGCAGCGGTTGCGGGTTTTGACAGACTCAGAAGCTGAACATTCAGTAAGTCAGCGGGTGATCGGATTGGTCTAATCCTTTCTAATAGCTGCGGGCTGCAAACGGCCGCTACGACCTCTTCCAAAAGTAGTATTTCATCGGACTTGATTTGGTCTTTTGGTGCAACGTGGATTTGAATATCACAATCGGTGTCATCTAGACCGGGTGGCACAGTCGAGGCCAAAATCTGAATTTCGATTTCATCCCCGATTTCCTCTCGAAGATAACCCAGACGCGGTAACAACCAGAAAGTTGAAAACGCAAAATCGGCAGAAATCCGAACCCTGGGTTTAGTTTTACGTTCAAGCAAAGAACTTACTGCATAGCTCATCTGCGTCATTGCGGGTCTGACCACATTCAAAAGCCGTAGCCCCTCGTATGTCAGTGAAACCCCACGGTGTTCTCTTTTGAAGAGGACGACGCCTAGATCAATTTCCAGACCCTTTATCCGTTGCGAGATCGAGGACTGGGTTAGCCCGAGAGCGTCTCCGGCACCCGTAAAATTACCATGTTTTGCCACCATCTCGAACGCATATAGCGCGACTAGGTTGCGACTTAGATTGGTATTAACTCTGTTAATGTCACTCATAATCACTCAGCTACTGCAAAAGAGAAAAAATATATACCAAAAACTGTGCTAGAGGGCGCGAATGCAGCCCTGTGAGTGAAACACGGGAGCCAGTGATGACCAAACAAAGCCGCATCCAGACAATTCATCCAGCAATCGCAATGCATGTCGATGAAGTGGCCGACGGAACGCTCAGCCGTCGTGAATTCCTGACACGCGCTACCGCGCTCGGTTTGTCTGCATCAGCTGCATATTCGATGGTTGGTCTGCCTCAGCCAGCAAAAGCCGCGTCGAACATCCAACCCGGTGGGACAATTCGTATTCAGCAAGTTGTGCGCGCGCAACTTGATCCGCCGCTTTACAATTGGCCTCAGCTTGGAAATGCAGTCCGTGGGTTTTTGGAATATCTTGTTCAGTACAACGCGGACGGTACGTTCGAACCTCGTTTGCTTGAAAGCTGGGAAGTGAACGACGACGCCACGGAGTATGTTCTGCGTGTGCGGCCCGGAGTGAACTGGAATGACGGGCGTGGAACGCTGACGGCCAAGGATGTTGCGTACAACTTTGGTCGATGGTGCGACGGCAGTTGGGAAGGTAACTCCATGGCCGCGCGCATGGGATCCTTACAGAACGAAGCCGGAGATGGCCCCGCCGAAGGGGCATTGGAAGTCGTCGACGATCTGACACTGAAGCTTAAACTGACGCGACCTGACATCACCATTATCCCCGCTGTAACAGAATACCCGGCAGCAATCGTGCCCGATGGTTGGTCCGGCGATCCGGCGAATGACCCGGTCGGTACCGGTCCCTACAAACTGGTCGAATATCTGGTTGGTGAAAAGGTCGTTTTGGAGAAGAACACAGATCACGACTGGTGGGGCGAAGGCGCCTATTTGGATCGGATCGAGTTTATTGACTACGGCACGGACGGCGCAGCGCATTTGGCTGCGGCAGAAGCTGAAGAAATCGACATGACCTATGAAACGGTTGGTGAATTTGTCGATATCTACGAAAGCATCGGTTGGAACCAGAGCGAGTCTGTTTCGGCCAACACAATGGTATTGCGAACAAACCGCGATGCCGAAGTGGACGGAGTAAAGCCCTATGAAGACGCACGCGTTCGCCGCGCTTTGGCGATGGCCTGCGACAATGCTATTTTGTTGGAATTGGGCTACGCCAATCGCGGAACACTGGGCGAAAACCACCACGTTTGCCCCATTCACCCGGAATATGCGGACATCGGCGCGCCACAAAAGGATGTCGAGGGCGCACGAGCGCTGCTGGAAGAAGTCGGTATGCTCGATTACGAGCACGAATTATTTTCAATTGACGATGACTGGCGCCGAAACACAACGGACGCACTCGCGGCCCAACTTCGCGATGCGGGGCTGAATGTCAGGCGCACCGTATTGCCGGGTAATACGTTTTGGAACGATTGGAACAAATATCCGTTCAGTTCGACAGACTGGGGACATCGCCCGTTAGGTGTGCAGGTGCTGACGCTGGCCTACAAATCGGGTGTTGCTTGGAATGAAACCGGACTGGCCAGCGCCGAATTCGACGCGATGCTGGAGGAAGCCTCAGCAATCGCAGATGCAGAAACTCGCCGTGGTCACATGGAAAAGATCGAGCAATTTATGCGAGATGACGGGACGATAATTCAACCCTATTGGAGGTCTCTGTATCGCCATTCCCGTCCTGGCGTTATAGGCGCGGAAAGCCACCCGATCAACGAAATTCACGTGCACAAATTGGCACTGGAAGGCTGAAAATTCCAGCAATCTTAACTCCCCAGAACCAATGAGATTGGCGAAGCAACTAATCTGCATCGTTGGTCTCATTGGTTTCCTGGGAATATGGGTGGTCGAGTCAGAACAAGCAGATTTATCCGCTCGAAAATCAAAAACAGGGAGAAGTTGACTATGGCGATAAAGCCACCTCTTTCGGAACTTCCGATTAAGACCGCTGACAACGGTTTTTATCGGGGGTTCAGCGTAAACGTGACGGTTATCAGTAAAATCATCATCAGTCTGTTGGTTGTCTGGTGCATCGTGTGGCCAACCCAGGCCGGCAGGATTCTCGGCGACTGGAATGCAGCCATCCTGGCTCAGTTTGCCGCGTGGTATATCTGGGTTGTCACCGGATTTGTTATTGTCTGCATCGGTTTGGCCATCTGGCCAGCAGCCGGACGCCTGAACCTGGGTGTTGAAGGCGAAAAGCCTGAATTCTCAAACTTCTCCTGGTTCTCGATGATGTTCGGTGCTGGTATCGGTGTCGGGATGTTGACATGGGCCGTTGCGGAACCCGTCGCGCATTTCAAGAACAACCCATCGGTTATTCAGGGCGTGACAACAGCCCTTGACGCGGACAATGTGCGCACGGCTTACGTCTGGTCCTATCTGCATTGGGGTCTGGGTGCTTGGGCGTGCTATGCGATTGCCGGTCTTGCGTTGGCGTTCTTCAGCTATCGCCGCGGGCTTCCACTGACAATCCGCTCGTCTCTGACGCCGCTCTTCGGCAAGGCCCTGTCGGGTAACCTTGGCCACCTCATCGATATTGTCGCCGTCGTTGCAACCATCCTCGGTGTGGCGCAGACGCTTGGCTTTGGTGTTGAACAATTCGTGGCAGGCCTGACGCGTATCGGTATTGGCGGTCTGGCACATGCGGATGGCTCGGCCACCACGTTGGGCATCATCGTAGCTTTGCTGGTCATCATGGGCGCGTCGACACTGTCCGCGCTGTCCGGTGTTGGCAAGGGCATCAAATGGCTGTCGAACATCAACATGGCGTTGTCGATTTTCTTGCTGGGATTCTTCATCCTGTTTGGGGCTACGTTCTTTGGTGCTAAGGCCTTCTTTGTTGGCATTTGGGACTATCTGATCGCTCTACCGTGGCTCAGTTTCAACGTTTATGCGTCGGACGGAGTCGAGGGGTCCGAATCCTTCTTGTTGGCGCAATGGCAAGGCTGGTGGCCAGTTTTCTACTGGGCCTGGTGGATCGCGTTTGCGCCCTTCGTGGGACTGTTCTTGGCGCGTATCTCGCGTGGTCGCTCCATCCGTGAATTTGTTCTGGGCGCAATGATCGTACCTTCTCTGATGTGCTTTGTCTGGTTCGCTTGGGCTGGAGGCACCGCCATTGACCTTGAGCTTAACGGGAACGCAAATGGTGTGATCCTTGATGCGGCCAACGGTGACAAGATCTTTGCCATGACCACCTACATGCTGGCGCCCATTGCAGAATTCCTGGCCTGGGCCATGGCGGTTGTGATCGTGATTTTGCTGATGACCTTCCTTGTCACCTCGGCTGACTCGGCTGTGCTGATCGTGAATACGATCAACGCAGCTGGTGACGAAGGACCCAAGGCACGTCCGCATATTATGTTCTGGGGTGCTGCGCTGGCATTGGTGGTTGGTGGCCTGCTGATCTCAGGCGGAACCGGGGCCATTCAGACCGCCATGGTAATCGGCGCCTTGCCGTTCTCTATTGTCATGGCGCTGATGTGCATCGCGTTGATCAAAGCGATCTGGAACGACGGACGCCGCGAAGCCGCCGGTGTCGCATCAACTATTGATCCAGAAGCATCAACGATGCCAGCCGAGTAAAATTCGCGTATCCAATTGTGACCCCAGGACACAACTGGGGTCACAAATAGGAAGACTGCTTATACAGAAATTTACCGAAAATGCGGGTTAAAGCGCCGCATACTGACTGCTGAAACTAGTTGAGAATGTGCCGCAGGCTAAACTTGCAAAGTCAGCTTTCTGCGCATTGCTGTCATTGGAGCATTACGCAACATCGGTCAAAGTGGGGCTCTGAGTGGTCGCTCGCTGCAACTTTTCTGATTGTCCGCTTTACAGGCCAGTTCTAACAAGTGGCTTTATGGGCCTTCTGTCCGACTTTCCGAGATGTCCCGGCGCGCATCGCGTACGATCACCCAAGGCGACCCCGCCCGAACCAATTCCCTCGAATACCTGGTCCGAAAGCATTGCTTTGTCCGCATTGAGCTCTTCGCCAGACCATGACCAAATCGCACGTACATTTTCCCGTTGCTTTGCGGCCCCTACGTTGGGAGGGAAAAGAAGCATAATCCAGAGAAGCTCAGCCATTAGTTGATGGCACCCGTTGGTGCCTTCGGATAGCTGTGCTTTCAGCTTCGAAAGGAAGTCTCTTTCCCACACGTAGGGGTTGTTTACAATGCGTTGGTCCAGCTCGTCTAGAAAGGCGCGGGTCCTCAATTCTTCTTTATCGGAAAGAACTTACAACCCGCTAGCAAGGGATATTTCGCTCCACTTACGGGCCGCGTCATAGATTGGTTCGACATAATGGTTGGGTTTGTACTTCGATAAATTCGACGTTTCCTCTGTAGATTAGGTTCAGGACTCATAGCCAGTAAATGACGAGTGGGGCAATGGTGATGGCAGACAGGAAGACCTTTGGGCACCTGTCGTATCGAGTTGCCACGCGCCGCCAATCCTTCAGCTTGCCGAACATGATATCGATGCAGTTGCGTTGTTTGTATCGGCGCTTGTCGTATTTGACCGCCTTATTCAACTGTATCCGGCCAGGGATGCCAATAGTCTAAAGAGGTACCGCAACGCCTCTGTTCAGTCGCCCTCTGGTTCAAGATTGGCTTTAACTCTTCGCTTCCCCTTCGGGCCTGTACTGAGACCACCATGCAACCTGCAACGCCGCTTTCCAGGTACTACCCGGGCCTGACATTGGCCCCCTGCTCGGGTTTTTGCGCCGCATGTTGGGCGTTCTGACTTAGGCAGTGGTTCCCCGGCATCATTCAAGCCCAACTCCGCCATCCGTTTGCAGTTTGCACCGCGGCACTTTGAGCAATCCCTCCGATAGTTTGGGTGCTTGCGCGCCTCTGCTGGGCACGGCCGCCAACGTGACCGAATTTCACGCCAATCAATGTGATCGCCTTGAAAGAGCGAACGTATCTTGACTTCCAGCTTTGTCGGTCTCCCCATCAATAAACACCAACATTTATCAACATAGTCTGCAAACCCCATGATGCGCGAAATTGTTCGTCCTTGGTCTTCGCAAGGTCCCTGCAGTGCATCTCGCCGTCGCGTTTGCAATTTTGTTTTAGACCACTCCGCGAGCGGACAGGTGGCGCAGCGCCACCACCACCCCCCCCCTTTAGGGGTGGTGGTGGTAGCGCAACTGTTTTTGGGGGTGTTAGCGTCACCCTGCGCCACCCCTGATTTTTGGGTGGTGGCGCACATCATACCGTTGCCCATTCGCCTACCTCCACAGTTGGGACAGGCTTGCGTTGAGCACCTGTTTTCTGCCCTTTGACCAACGCCCCGGATTTCAGCCAAGTCTCGATTATCTTCTTGATGCGCTTGCGGTCGACTTGGGCGTCGAAGCCCAGCACCGCAGCAACGGTCACACCAGCCCACTCGCCGCCAGCCTGATCCGAGTAGCGCCGCCCCTGACCATCCAGAGCATGTTGCACTGCCAACAGGTCAGCGATTGATACCCCATCGAAAGTGTCCGGCCACTCCCAGACCTCAGCCACGCCCACGCTATCCCCATTGGATAGCTGCACAGATGCCATGCGCCGCCAAACACGATCCCCAACAGGGGCGAGGTTTGCTTTGTCACGGGTCACGGCAAAGTAGGTGGACGGATCGTTTTGAACACCCGCCTCGGCCTTCATGTCGTTGCTCATCTTGTTGAGTACTCGACCGGATCTTGCTGCCGCCAAGAGCGCCGTTGCACCGCGCCCGCTTTCAGTAGTTGCTTCCTCGCCATTTGTCTTGCGAGTGTGGTGCACAAGTTCGATTGCACAATTGCAACGATCTGCCAGCCGCGCCCATTCCTTTGCCACAAGGTCGATTGCGCCGTTGTCGTTCTCGCCCACCTGATGCGACGACACGAACGGGTCGATAATCAGAACATCAATTTCGCGCGCTTCGATCTCTTGGGCTAAGGCCTCCATTTCCGGCTTGAGGATCTGGACGCCTTCACGAGTTTGAATGGCGGTGCTGAGTTCGCGTTCCCGGCCCGTGTCCACAAATAGACGCCCTGAGATTTCCTCGGAGGCGACGTTGTGATGTTGCATGGCCGCGATGATGCGCCGGTTCATCTCGTCTCTGGGGTCTTCCAGGTTGTATATCCAGACCTTTAGGCCTGATGCGGTCCAATCGCCCAGTAGGTCGCGGCCAGAGGCCATTGCCAGCCCTTCGCAGATCGTCAAAGACGATTTCCCGACGCCGCCGGGTGCGACCGTCACCGATACCTGTTTGCGGATCAGGTGTTGCCCGTAGAGCCAAGGACGGGGCGGAATTGTGGAAGGGTCGCGCCAGACGAACTCTGTAGGCAAACGATCCGACCGTTCTTTAGGAAACTCGGCGCGGTGTGCATCCAGTTGCAACGCCATGTCAGCAAAATCACGCATCACGCCGCTTGCCTCTTTTGCACATGTTCAAGGAATGCTGCCTGCCGCGCGGGTTTCATGCGCTTAAAGCTGGCAAGGCAATAAGCGTCCAGTTCTTCCGGGTCGGCATAATCTGCCCAGAACGCTGCCTCATCCATGAAGCTAAAGAACGGGGCAGGGGGGCGTCCCGCACCAGTGCTTAGCGCCGCCTCAGCCGCATTTACTGCGTCATCACGGTCCAGAGCCTTGAGAGCCATGAATGCCAGGGCCACGCGCTGCCGCGCATCCAGACGTGCTCGCAGGATTACCGGAAGGCCGAACCAAGCGTCAGTGCCATCCAGCCAAGCGGCGTATCCGATGGAGCGGCAAACACGTTTGATATTGTCGGGGAATTGCGTCGAAATATTCACAGTAGCACCCCCCAATGCATTGCCAAAATGGGGAAGGCCGCGATATGTTCACTGAAAGAACAGACGCCTTCCATAACGTCTTTAACCCCGGTTGCGATTGCCGTCGCGCCGGGGTTTTCGTTTGTCAGTTCGGCCTCAGCTGGTTTGACACTTTCGCGGTAAGTCTTTGATGTTTCGTCGGGGGTTTGACGCACCCCGGTTTTGTAAGCATTTGGTTTGCTTGAATTAGCGCCGGATTGAAAATCCTCGTGTCGGTGGTTCGATTCCGCCCCCGGGCACCACTTCAAAATCCAGAAACGTCCGGTAACGTCCAAGTAATTGTAACCACTGGATTCCGAGTCCAGTGAAGTCCGGCCAAAACCGGTGACAGCCGGGAAACTTGGGGGTATATTAAAGGGTACGTGCAATTCGATTCCGGATCTTGCCAGTGCCCCTTTCCGACGTCGCCATCCGTAACCTCAAGTCCCGGGACAAGCCCTACAAGGCAAGCGACTCGCATGGCCTCTACCTCCTGGTAAACCCAACGGGATCAAGGCTTTGGCGTTTCAAGTACCGGTTCAACGGGAAGGAAAAACTCCTCGCGCTCGGAAGCTACCCGCTCGTCGGCCTCAAGCTCGCGCGGGAAAAACGCGACGAGGCGCGGCTTTTGCTCGTCGAGGGGTACGATCCCGCTGCCGAACGCAAGCGCAGGAAACGCCAAGTATTCCTCGAGAAAGGCATCTCTTTCTCGGAACTGGCCGCGGAGTACCTGGACAAGCTGGAACGCGAGGGGCGGGCAGCGCAGACGCTCAAGAAGCTGGAGTGGATCGTGTCACTGGCCGACGCGCGCCTCGGGGACATGGAAGTGAAGGAGATTGAGGCGCAGGATATCCTTACCTGTCTCCGCGTCGTCGAGGCGGAAGGCAAGTTCGAAACCGCCGGGCGGCTCAGGTCGACCATCGGCGCGATCCTGCGCTACGCGATCGCCACGGGACGCGCGACGACCGACCCGACGCAGGCCCTCAAGGGCGCCCTGGCCAGCCCGAGGAAGAAGCACCGTTCCGCCTTGACCGACAAGCAAGAAATCGGCGTGTTGATGCTTGCCATCGACGGGTATTCCGGCGAGCCCAAGACCGCGATCGCCTTGCAACTCCTGGCGCTCCTCGCCCAACGGCCGGGCGAGTTGCGCCTTGCTTGCTGGGAAGAATTCAACCTCGGGGAAGCCACGTGGCGGATCCCGGCGGAGCGAATGAAGATGCGCCGTCCGCACCGCGTGCCGCTGCCGCGACAAGCGCTGGAACGGTTGCAAGAGTTGGAGCGGTTTCGTCAAAAAAGCGGCCTGCTCTTCCCGTCGACGCGGAACTGGCAGAAACCGGTCTCCGAGAACACTTTCAACCAGGCCATTCGGCGCATGGGTTTCGACAAGGACACGGTCACGGCACATGGCTTCCGCGCGACCTTCTCCACGCTGGCCAACGAGTCGGGCAAGTGGAACCCCGACGCGATCGAACGCGCCCTTGCGCACGTGGACGGTAACGACGTGCGCCGGGCCTACGCGCGCGGCGAACACTGGAACGAGCGGGTGGAGATGGCCCAGTGGTGGGCCGACGAACTCGATGCTTACCGGGACTTGGTGCGCCCGAATGACTGACAGCAACCCGTCGCGGGTACTCGGTCTCCGTGGCTGGATGCCCATTGAGGCAGGGAAAAGAATGGTCGAAGCTACAGAGCAGACGCTCGCGCCAGGCGTGACAGTTGAGCACGTGCGAGACGGTCTGTGCAATGCCGCCATATTTGCCATCGCTCGAATGACTGCACCGATAGACAAGAAAGCCCGCGGAAAACTGAAAAGCGCCCGTAAGACAATTGCAAAGTACGACATGATCATGAGCGATCTTCGCGCTCAAGGGATCCGCGTTCCCGAACTTCCTGAAAAGTCGGTCGAGCAGGCAAGCCAGCAGATAGGCTTTCTGTTGGAAAACCCCGGTAGGCAACGCCGCGCCGACTACATCCGCAGCCAGTTATACCCGTACTTTCTTGCCCTCTATGAACTGAGTTTTGCGACGGCACCGACAGCCTACTACTACGACGCAGGGGAAAGGGACGGGCCGACCCTCGCGTTCGTGCGGCAAGCCGCTGTCGAGTTGGACGATGCGTTTTCCACAATGTTTGCAAATGTTCCAGGAGCTACCGCGTTGCTGGGCGGCCCCGACGGTGGGACACTGGCGGTCTCGTTGCCACACGGAGACTCGTTACGGCGAGCACTGGAGCCATTCATCAAGGCGCGCGGTGACATTAAAAACAGTCATGGAGCGGAACTGGATAATGAAAGCCCCGAGGCGAACGCCTATCGCTGCGCTTACAACCTGCTCCGGTTCCGAGTTTTTCAATACGTATGAACTAGGGAACCCACCGGAAAAAAATGTCCGGCAAAATCCTTATCACCGCACGCGATGGACGTTCTAGGATCGCCCTGCATCACCCCGGTGCAGCAACAAGCGAGGCTTTCCATGAACTACACTCCCAACAATCCCAAGCCATGGCTCGATTGCCCGCCGAGCGGGCGCCTGTTGCGGCCGCAAGAAGTTTTCGAGCGCACTGGCCTCGGCCGCTCAACGGTCTACGCCATGATCGCGGAGGGTGATTTCCCGCCGTTCTTGAAGGTTTCCACGCGCGCCGCGGCAATGCCAGAAGCCTGGTTGGAGTGTTTCGTGAATGACCGGGCGCAAGCTGCTTTGGCAAGCCCCGCTCAGTAGTCCAAGTGTTTTGAAAGTGAGATAATGATCAAAGACCTGCCTATTGAACGCGGTTGCCTTGGTGACATGCAACTGGTGGAAAACGGCATCAACGCTTTGAAGGTTGTCCGACCCGAGCACCTGGTTGCACCCGGGTTGGACCGCGGTGCCTCGTACACTTCGTCGGAGTTCGCGTCGGCCAAGCGTCAAGAAGCGTTCAAACCGGGAAAACTTTTTCCTCCCACCCTTGGTATCTTGGAATGCGCGCAGATCAACGGCGTATTGACATTTGAACCCAGGCCGGACCTGCCTGCGGGCGTTCAGCCACTCGGCGCGCGAGGGGGCCAATTGGTAACATGCCTGCACACCTAGTCTTCAGGATCGTACGTGGGCGTGGAGGTTCACCGCCAACACGTGAACATCGTGAGCCCCGGTTTTCAATGGCCGTGGCAAGTCGCACAACGATCTCCTAGGCGATCTTTCGCCCGCCTAGGTTCCAAAAAAATACGATCAACCCAACGGGCCCAAGTGCCGATGCTGCACGGGTCTTGGCCGGTACTGCCAGGAGTAAACTCCGTGTCGAATGACTCCATGAAAATCAGCTTCAGCCTAGGATCAGGGAACAACCTGGGCAAACCAGAGAACGTCACCGAGACATGGGGCGATTACAAGAAACGTTTCAAGCACCCCCTGGTCACACAGGAAAAGTTCCACGAATTCAAGAAAGCTTCTGATGCTGAGCGGCTCCGTCTCAAGGGGGCCAATGGTTGGCAGATGCGCGCGCCCGTCGAGAAGGGCCAGAACCGCAAGCGAAACTCGGTTCTCCCCGGCTACCTCATCACGCTGGACTGGGATCACTTGCCCCCGGAGTTTTCCCAAGGGCTGATCACCGGCGACCGCCTGCCGGGCGTCGAGCAGATGGGTCACAGCAGCCGTAGCCACACTCCTGAAAAGCCGAGATTGCGGACGAGCATCCTGTGCAATCGAAAGGTGGCCCGCGAGGAATACGAGGCTGTCAGCCGAATACTGGCCCAGCAGATCGACCCGGGGCTGAAGCACGTCGACAAGGTCAGCTTCCGACCCGCCCAGATGATGTTTATGCCCACCGTTTCACGGGATATGAAGCAGCACTACGTCTATTTCGAGCATCCTGGCGAACCGCTCGATGTGGACGGTCTGGTCGAAAAATGGGAGATGCTGAACGGCCCCTCTTGCGACCCCTCGAACCTGCCCCGAACCCGCGACGAAGCCGTGCCGCGGGACGCCTCGGAGAAGGCAGAGGACCCGTTGCTGAAGAAAGGTCCGGTCGGACATTTCTGCCGGGCCTATACCATCACTGACCTGGTCGTGGGCAAGGGTGGTGAATTGCCGTTGCTAGACGGTATCTACGAGATCGACGACTGGGCGCAAGGGGCTGCCAGCCGGATGACCTACATCCCCGGTCACGGCCAGAACGGGGCCGTGGTCTACGAGGATAAGTTCGTCTTCAGCCACCATGGCTCCGACCCGGCAGGCGACATGCTCTGCAATGCGTGGGACCTCGTTCGGATGCACCTGTTCGACGGCAAGGACGACGATCAGGAAAAGCCGATGGCCCAGCGCGACAGCTGGAAGAAGATGGTGGCCTACGCCAAGGATCTCGGCCCGTATAGGCGCCAGGTGGGTCTCGACCGCTACGACATGTCGGCCATGCTCGACGATGCAGACGACATGGACTGGGTAGAAGGCGAGGCCGCAATCGATTTGCTGGGTTTCGACCACGTGACGGTCGAAGAGCGCCAGAAAGTCGCAGAAGCCGACGACGAAGAGATCGACGAACTGCTGGGTGTTCCCGTCCGTTCCGTCATTGACCACGGCCCGGATCGCTACCAGCGGCTCCGTGCAGTGAAGCCCCCGAAGGACTGGATCGCGGGCGAACTGGAACTGGACACCAACGGCAACATCAAGGCCACGATCACCAACATCGCCATCATCATCGGCAACGACAGCCGCCTGTGGCGGAAGATCGCGTTCAACGAGTTCTCCAACCAAGTGGTGCTGTTGTCCGACATCGCCACCCGGAACAGCCGAATCCCGTCCCTGAAGTGCCAAGACAAGGAACGGGGCACAAACTGGTCGGACATCAACGACATCGTCATCCGGGCCATTATCGAGGGTCCAGCAGGCCCGGGGCTGCCCGGCTACGGGACGCAGGTCTCCGACCGGAACCTCGTCGGTGCCGTCAAGCTGGCCGCCCGGCGCAATAGCTTCCACCCCATCCGCGAAATGCTGGATAACCACCGCAAGAACGGCTGGGACGGCAATGATCGCATCAGCACCTTCTTCAGCCGCCATCTGGGGGCCGAGCAGAACGACTACACGGCCATGGTGATGCGAATGATGATGATCGCGTCCGTGGCCCGGATCGAGAAGCCCGGGTGCAAGTTCGACTACGCCTGCATCCTCCAGGGCGGGCAGGGCATCGGTAAATCGACCACGATCAAGCTCTTGTACGGCGAAGATTACTTCGGCGAACTCGATTGCGACCTGGCCGACCGCAAGGCCGTGGCCGAGCAGATCAGCGGCAAGTGGGGCACGGAGATTCCAGAGCTATCGGCCTTCACCAAGTCCGATCACAACCACAGCAAGGCATTCCTTCGTCGCCAGCATGACGACGTGCGGATGAGCTACGACCGCACCGTCTCTGTTCTGCCGCGCCAGTGCGTGGTCTGGGGCACGACCAACGACGATCAGGTCCTGCGCGACGCCACGGGCAACCGCTCCTACTGGATGATCAGCTGCGGCGAGCAAATGATCGACTTTGCCGCGATCCTGCGCGAACGGGACCAGCTGTGGGCTCAGGCCGTGTTTGAGCACGACCAGATGCGCGAGCAGTATCCGCATGGCGACCTGCCCCTGACCCTGACCGGAGAGGCCTTGGAGATCGCCATGGGCGTTCAGGAAGAGGCTCGGCAGAAGGAAATGTGGGAAGAGTGGGTAGACGACATCGTCGAATGGGCCGAGAAGCCTATAGTCAAACGACACCTGCTGATCTCGATGGGGGCCGAGGTCAACGACATCGGTAGCGACGGAGATCACGACATGGTCGTCCGCGTTGGCTTCACGCAGCAACAGGCCGCCGTAGGGGCGCTAGGGCTTCGGGAAGGGGCCTTCACCAACCCAACACAACAGGTTGCATGGAACAAGGCCAAGGCCGAGCTTCTTAAGCGCGGCTTCACGACGTCGAACTGCCGGTCTGCCGGGATCAAGTCACGCTGGATTTTGTTACCAAACACGGACCCCGACCACATCTGGAAAGGGTATCGCCCCGTCGATGATTTGAAGCACACCGGGGATTCCCAGAGCGCGCTGAATGGATTCACCCACGACTTTGAGGACCTGATATGAACAATCCCCCGGGAGCCGAGTGGGTGAACTGCACGGTCATCGGGAGAGCCTACCAGCAGGAGATCGACACCACCCGTGAGGGGCACTACAGGTATCGAAAACTCACCCCGGGGTCCCCGTGGGTGGAGGGATTACCCCCAGAGCAACCCAAATCCTACAACCATAAGGCGAGGCCCCCACACGGGGGCTTTTTTATTGCGCTGTGGGGGATCGCTGTGGGGGACGTTTTGGTGGAACAGGGTGGAACGGTGGTGGAACACCCCCCCCCTGAATCGGGTTAACTCACTGAATCAAAACATGTTTTTCAGGGTGGAACACCCGGAACGGGGTTTGGCCCTCCCTTATAGCGCCCCGGCGGTCACACGGCCTCTACACCCCCTATATCGTATCGTGTGATGGCCGTAGGCCCCTAGAATCCGCTTCCCTCAGAATCCTACTCCAAAAACCCCTTTACCCTGTTCCACCCGTTCCACTAGGCGTTAAATCATTGGAATATAATAACATCTGCTGGAACACCCCCCTGTTCCACCCCGTTCCACCCTGTTCCAGTGATTTTGGGGTCCTGAGAGCGTCTTTCGGCAACCTACGGGGGAAATCCCCCAGAAATAGGTCTGTGTTACTGACATTCCCCAAAAACTCTGGGGAACCGGGGCTCAGCGCACCCCCCGGCAGCGCGGCGGAGGCCAGAGGGACCCGAGCGGTTCCACCTATGATTGCCCCGAAATACCACCAGGTGAAGACTGCCATGAGCCTATACCCTCGAGGTCCAACGGTCACAATCGTGGCCGGGCTGCTAGCGGGGTGTTAGGTGCCTAGTTGATCGAAATCAAGTTCCAGGAACAATGACGAGGCTAGGGTCGGGAAAGTCTCTCGGAATGGGTTTACATTCAGGAATTTTTATTTCTACGGTTGCAAAATGAAACTTCAGATCTCGCCGCCCGGGCTAAGAAACGGGGGGCAGAATTACAAAGAACACGAATGGAAGACCAAGAATACAAGTCTGTAAACAACGCGTTAAATGATTTTTTCTTCCAGGGCCGTTTCGAAATGCTCCCGGTGTACCTGGATCTCGAAGGGGAAGCCGAGGAGCAAATCGCCGAGGTTCTTGGTGTTGAACAGGACGAACTTTGTGACTTCATTGGTTTGACCGCGGCGCGGTCGCTCAGGTTCGACAAGGGAGATCCCTATATCGACCAGGCACGTTGGTTGATGGAATGGAGCCTCCACGGTCGCCGCGATCCGCCCCCGTTCACGGCGTTGCTTTGTGCGTTATCGATTGCCGCGGAGAGAATGGGCGCCGATGAAAATTTTTCTCCGAACAACTACTCGGATAGGTTGTTCGAACTTCTCGGCGTAAAGGATCCGACCTCCCAGCAAAAGCTTCGTCAATATGCCAAGTCAACGCGACAGTTTTGGCGAGCCCTGAACATGTGGCTTGCCGAGAACGATTTCCAGCTGGGCAGACCGACCGCGCGTGCGGTGATCGGCCACTGGAAATACGCGAGTTTCGGGTTGTCGCAAGCTCTTGTGAGGGATGCGGACAGGAAGAGGTTCACCGGGCTTTTCGAGAAGTACGACCTGGTGCCGGGGGAACCCGTGCCGGATGCCGAAATGGCGCTGCTTGTTCATGACTGGATGACATCGAACGGCGCCACGGGGCCAACTGTTTGGCTCAGAAAACTATGGCAATCAAGCGATCTAAGGCCCCGGGTTGTTTCCGCGGCGCTCGATGCTTTCGAAACGTGGGAAAGCACGGCAGGTGCCACGTGCGCGGGGCCTCGAAAGGCTCGCTTGCTGTGGCAAGTCGGCTTCACCGGATTCCCTAGGAAACGGGCACGGCTGTCCTTGGCGGTTTCAAGGGGTGGTCACGCCGAGGCCCTCGAGGAACCCGGGTCCTCCAACACGGGGCAAGAGCACCTTTTTCTCGAGGATGGCATGGAGCCGGGTCTTCAGTTCCTTGGCCCAGTGGGCTCGATCAACATCGATATGCTCTTGTTGAAGCCCCGTTCATTCATCGGGGTCGATAGCGGCACCACCTACGGCTACATCGCCAAGCCAATCGTGGCCCTGGCGCGGGCGCCGGACGGGCCAGTATTCCGGGAGGTGTCCCGGGTCAGCCTTTTCGAGGAGCACGCGATCTTGTGCCACGAGGCATGGCTGGAAAGGGTAGAGGGACACCTGTCCAAGTGTGCGCGGCCAGGCCACACGGTGCTGAGATCCTCCGACATGGCCGGTATTCCAGAAGGTTGGTGCATAATTCGCGGCGTCGAGATCGTCAGGGCAGTTGATAACGCGCATGACAATTTCCACGCGTTGAGCCCAATCGCGAGCGCCGCGGCAATTTCTTGCGTGGAAGGCCTGAAACTTGGTCACGGCACTTGGCACGTTGCCGCGCCACCCATGATCCAGGCCACCTCCGAAAAGCCCGGCTCGGCACTGGAAATCATTCGCGAGCAATTTGGCAAGAAGGACGAGGTGATCGCGAGGGAAGACGCCGCTGGTGACTTCATGGAAGCAAGTCTCACCGGGTCTTGCGTGGAAGCTGGCACGAATCTCCGGGCAGTCGTCAAGAACAAGTCAACGGAGCTCGCGGAAACATCTTTTTCTTTACGCTCCGCGGATGTTCCACGCCCGCTTGGGACAAAGCTGCTTTCACACGAAATCCTTGGAACCGGGTTCGCGCTTGAACCCGTGGCCACACACGGTCCCGAACAGGCGTGCCTCGAGGGGTGCGTCCTGCGCGGCGCGGTGATCGACGGTCCACACGGGTCCACCCCGGGTGATGCAAGGATCACCGTCGAAGTACCCGAGGGCGCCCTGGAAGAGACGGACAACCCGGAATGGTGTCACTCCAGTGACGCGGCCGTCCAGGCCAGCGAGAGTTGCGTTATCCGGGGGTACCACCACTGGGTCTACGAACCCTTCGAAAAAGATGATGATGTCTACGATGCCAAGATGGCAGAATGCAAGAATTGCCAGGTAAAGGCCCTTTCGCGAACCCGGCAAGTTGCCAAGGGAAATGCCAAGAAAATGGCGCAGAACCAGGTATTCACCCCGGCTCGCCGCGCCGCGAAACAGGGCAGTGAACATGGACCAAGCGCCGAATTGGTTCACGCGGGCATTTCACCTGATACCGTTCTTGATGGGCTTTGCTACCTTGGGCACGGGTCATGGCCCGCGTTCCAAAGACTCGCGGCAAGCGTGTCTTCCGAGCCCTGGTTTGCAAGTTCCTTGGCGGGTGAACTTTTTTCACTCGGACATCTCGATATGAACGGTCGCCTACTGTCGGCCGGGGGCGAATGGTCGGTGTCACCGCCCGCGATTGTAGTTGGAACGGATGGCAGCGGTTACCTTTCTGGTTTCCAGTCAAGCAATCTCCTTGAAGCGGTGGAAAATGCACTGTCCGTCGAGGGCGTGGTCTACGCGCCGTGCAGGGCGTCGAACCAAGTAACGGTTCACCGGTGGACAGGCTTGGAAGGCCTGGATCTCGAGGCTCTACTCGAAAACTTGGAAGACGCGCATGGCAGAGCGGTCGCGGTATCGCGCGGACTGGCGTTGACGATTTCCCGAAACGCACCTTCTTTCTCAGACGTGTTTAACCAGGGGGCACCAATCCACGTTGAACAGGTTGAAGGCCTTGCCAAGTTTGACACCCAACGGGCGCGCTGGAGTAGGGTCGAGCGCATGGACGGGGTGGGAGCGTACAAGCTCGGTCTTCACGGGACCAGGTACGTTTTCCAAGACGCCGATGGCGCGACAAGGCAAGTGGGCCACCAAGTGGCCAAGACGCTTGCAGCCCGGGCCGAGGGAAACTGGTTGCACGGGTATGACATGTCAACCGGGAGGTTCACTGCCGCACTCGGGACCGAGCCACCCTGGCTCTTTGCGCGTGCGCTTGTCGCCTCGAGCGGGTCTCTGCCGGCCATGGAGGGCGGGCGGGTCGTTTACGAACGCGTAGATCCACGGGTTGCAACAAACATATTGAGCAGAATGTACGGGAAGGACGAGAACATTGGGTAAAGCGACACCGGGAGAGGTTCTCGAGTACATCCAGGATGCCTACCACAAGTACTACGACAGTGCGTTTTGGCTGCGTGATGAATACCTCATGCGTGAACGGCGCGACTTGCTCGACGAACCGGGCCTGACCGCCCAGGAGATTCTCCTCGAGGCCGTTCTGGCTTATCCCTCCGAGGTGCCGGTTGCCGAGGCTTGCTCCGCGGCAGGTCTTCCACCAGCGGTCGCCGAGCATCTTGGCCACGTGGTCTTCGGGGGTAACTTCGACTTGCGCAAGCACCAGGCGCAATCCCTCGAGACCTCGCTGGCACCGAACACGGCCGAGAAACGCAACGTCGTCGTCACCTCGGGCACCGGTTCGGGCAAAACGGAAAGTTTCCTTGTCCCCGTCATCGCACGGCTTCTCCGGGAGCGATTGGGTAACGTTGGCAGTGGCGACCTACACAAGTGGTGGAACGAGAGTTGGGGTACCACGGATGCCTGGCATGGAAGCCGTTCGAGGATCGAGAACGGTCCTCAACCTGCGCTTCGAGCGCTCTTGCTTTACCCGACAAACGCGTTGGTGGAAGACCAGGTATCCCGCTTGCGTCGCGCCGCGACACGCGCGCGCGATATTCACGGCGCGCCTATGTTTTTCTTTGGTCGATACACCGGGGCGACGCCGGGGGGGACATTTGACCCCAGCGGGCACCTAGACGCGAAGGGCCGGCGGATCGTGAAGGACGCGGCCCGCGACATCAAGCAAATCGAGGCCGAGGCGGCCCGGCTTGCAGATCGCGACGAAGAGATCCGTGGCCAGTTTCAAGACCCTTCTTGCGGGGAGATGCTGACCCGTTGGGACATGATCGATGCGCCGCCAGATATCATGATCACCAACGTCTCGATGCTGAACGTGATGCTGATGCGCGAGCACGAGGCGCGCCTTTTCCAGCAAACCCGCGACTGGCTTGCAGCGTCGAAGGACAACCACTTTTCACTGGTGGTAGACGAGTTGCACGGTTACCGGGGCACGGCGGGAACCGAGGTCGCGCTGGTTATCCGCAACCTGCTCATGCGACTGGGACTGGAGCCGGGATCCCCGCAATTGCGTTGCCTCGGGACAAGCGCGTCCTTGGATGGCGAGGAAGGCAAGGAATACCTAGAGCAATTCTTTGGTGTTGATCGAAACACGTTCGAGGTTTTTCCCGGCGAACCGCGTGTGCCGGAGGCAGCGTTACCGGTCGACGGAGAAAAAATCGCCCCGTTCGCACAGGAAGCGATCGCCGGAAACGAGGAAGCACTCGACGAGATCATCGGTGCAATCTCTCCCCGCGAAACCCTCGGGGCCGCTTGCCGCGAGGCAGGCAAAAGGGAAGATGACGGCGCGATCGTGCCGGCGCGGTTGGGCGCCATTAAGCGTAGCCTGCTCGGCGAGGGTGGAAGCGAAACCGTATTCCAAGCCATCCTTCACGCGGCAGCGCGCGAGGACTCCCCTTCGTTCAAAAAACCTTACCCGTCGTTTCGCTCCCACATGTTCCTGCGCCAAATCCAAGGAATGTGGGCCTGTTCAAACCCGGAATGTGACCAGGTCGACGACGCCTACCGTGACCCGGAACGCCAGGTCGGTAAGATGTTCAAGCATCCGGCGATCAAGTGCGGGTGCGGCGGGCAGGTTCTTGAACTCCTTTATTGCTACGACTGTGGGGAGGCCTACCTTGGGGGCTACGTGACCCCTCGAGCGGAGGGTACCGAGGATGGGCAGGTTTTCTTGGAATCTGGCCCCACGGACCTTTCGAGCAACGTGCCCGGGCTTGTCAACGAGCGACCACATTCCAAGTTCCGGTGGTACTGGCCCGGGAAACAAGTGCCGGGTGGGGTTGCCCTGACTTGGCAACACACCGAACCGACCACGAAGAAGCAAAAGACCTTCGGATTCGCCTCGGCCAAGTACGACCCGCTTTACGGGCTACTGGAGAAGGCCCAGCATGGCGACACGCCCACGGGCACCATGTTTACCTGTTCCGGCGACGTGAATGCCCCCGCGCTGCCAGAGAAGTGCCCGGCCTGCGAGTCGAAAAAGAGCCAGCAACGGATCCTGAAGGCCTTTTTTTCGGGGAGCAGGGTAAACAGCCCGATCCGGGGCCTCCGGACGGGTCTGAACGTGACCACCCAGGTGATTGCCGATCGCGCTTCCACCAAGCTTGGAACCCCCGAGCGCACCGCCCAGATGATTGCCTTCACCGACAGCCGCGACGACGCCGCCGATGTCGCCGCGGGCCTGGAGCTAAACCACTTCCGTTCGCTCTTGCGACAATTGGTGTTTCGCGCCTTGAAACCCGGTGCCAGCTTCTCGATCGAGGCTGCGAGGGAAGTCGCTGCGAAAGTCCAGAAGGGAGAGACCCTCGACGAGCGCGAAACCGAGATAGCGGCGGCCATCAAGGCGCAAGGCACCGAGCTGCAAACCGCGTTGCTGATGCAATCGATGTCCATGTCTAACCCGGAACAAGACGCACTGGTCGAAACGTTCGAGCGGGGCGTGGTTAATGCCCGGGGAATTTCCTGGAGCACGCTTGTTTCTGGCGTACTGAACGATCTCTTGGCGCTTGGCGAAAACCCGGCGGGCACCGATGCATCCAAGCAGAAAATCGGTAACGAGCCGTGGTGGCGCTACTTTGATCAAACCCGGCCCAGCCCGGTGACCCGGCTTGACCCCAGCGTTGAGAACGAGGGAAGACAGCAGATCCGGGAAACATTGTCCTCGCTCATCGCGGCAGCGCTGTTTGATGCCGGCGGGCGCGACTTGGAATCCCTGGGCCTCGCTTTTGCCTGTCCAATTGGTGACCATTCAACAAGGTTGGGAATGCCTGATGGCAACGCGCGCGACTTGCTGGCAAACGTGGTGCGGTTGCTTGGTCAAGCAAGGCTTTACCAGGGAGGGGGCAGCAGCCAGTCTTCGACCAACATGCCGACAGGGGTTAGACGCTACGTTGAAAAAGTTGCCCCCACCCTAAGTCGCGACGCGTCGGATCTCGGTGAGATCATCGGGGCCTTGTTGCGCGACGAGGGGGTCATAAACGAGAACTGGGTCATACAGGTCGGACGCTACTCGAGCCTAAAGCTAGAGCTGGTGCCCATCCGTGACGGGCTGCATCGTTGCAAAAAATGTTCGAGGGTCTCTGCCAACGTGGCACTCAAGGTATGCACCTCTGTGAACTGCACGACCTCGGGGTTCGAGCCGATCTCGGAACCGGAAGACGACTACTACCGTTGGTTATCGGAAGAACCTGCCCACAGGCTCAACGTCGAAGAGCTCACCGGGCAGACGAAACCACTCTCCGAGCAACGACGCAGGCAGCGGTTATTTAAGAAGGCTTTCCTAGAGGACGAGTTGGAGCCGGTACACGGAATCGACACGTTGAGCGTCACCACGACGATGGAAGTTGGCGTTGACATTGGGTCGTTGGAACTCGTGATGATGGCAAACATGCCACCGCAGAGGTTCAACTACCAGCAGCGGGTCGGTCGTGCCGGGCGCATGGGGCAGAGTTTTTCCTATGCGCTTACGATTTGCCGCGGCGGTTCGCACGACGATTTTTACTACGGTAACCCGGAGCGGATCACGGGGGATGTCCCGCCTCAACCTTACCTTGACCTTTCCCGGCCAGAGATCGTGAAGCGCGTGGCGGCGGCGGAATGCCTTCGGCGTGCCTTTTCATCACTGGATGAACCCCCAGTTGGCTCGGCAAGCACGCACGGCGCGTTTGGCAAGGCCGCTGAGTGGGAAACCGTCTACAAGGCCAACATCTCAACTTGGCTCGCGGTAGATCCCGGCGTCGACACGGTCGTGGACTCGCTGTGTTACCTTGCGCCACTCGCGGAGGGACAGCCCGTCCAGATTGCAAGTTACTGCCGTAACGAATTGGCGGATCACGTTTCGAACGTTGTTTCGGATGGCCGCTACATCCAGGTCGAGCTCAGTGAGCGCCTCGCTACCGCCGGGGTTCTGCCGATGTTTGGGTTCCCGACGCAAAGTAGGAACCTCTTCAAGTTCAAGCGCGACGCGCGCCTAGACGACATGGTGTTAAGCGACCGGGCACTCGACCACGCCGTTTGGGCGTTCTCGCCCGGTTCTGAAATCCCGAAGGACAAGCGGATCTACACGGCATGCGGGTTCGAGCTGCTTCGGGAGTTTCGTGGTCGGGTTGAAAGCGATCCCGACCCGCTTGGGCCGAGCCTCGAGTTCTCCAAGTGTAGCGATCCCGATTGCAGCCATATCATGCAGGGTATCGAGGAGACTTGCGAGGTGTGCAGCCAGTTCGCGATGAAGTTCGATCTCTACCAGCCGAAGGGTTTCATCACGACCCCGGGCCAGCCCCGAGACTACGATGGCCAGCGCCAAAGAGGGCCGTCGCTTTCTCCCCCGGTCCTGGCTTTCAAGCCAAATTACGAAGAGGGGTTTTCCCTTGGTCCGGCGCGTGTCGCACTCGCGTCCGACGAGCCGATCGCGCTGGTCAACGATAACGGCGGGGAATTTTTCAAGTTCCGCAGAAAGTTCAACGCAATGATCGTGAACGACGAACACCTTTACCGGGATCGCCAGCCGCATCCCGAGCTAGACGGCGATCCAGAGGCGGAGGGCGCAATTGGAGCGGTGTTCAAGACCGACGTTATGACGATGCTGCTCGAGAACCTGCCCGGGGTGGGGTACAACGGCGTGCTGGATGTCGAGGGACAAAAGGCCGCCGATGCCGCCGTGACCTCTTTCGGCGAGTTCTTAAAGGTTGCCGCGGCGCGAGAATTGGACGTGGACCCGGCAGAGCTAAGGGTCGGGACGCAGAAATGGCGAATGGATAGCTGTGTAACCCGGCAACTCTACGTGGCAGATGCACTTGAAAACGGAGCGGGCTACAGCCGGCATATCTGTGACGCCGATCGCCTTCGCGGGTTAATCAGGACCCATTACGAGGACGTAAAGAAAAACTGGCACGACCCAACCCACGCGGACTGTGACCGAAGTTGCCCAGATTGCTTGCGCAACTATAATAACCGGTTCCTTCATGCTTCGCTTGATTGGCGACTGGCCCTTGATGTTGCCGAGCTGGTCTTGGGCGACCCCCTCGACACGTCGCGTTGGCTTGGGAATGCCCAGGAAATTGGACAGAGGTTCGCAGACCTGTGCAATCACCACGAGGGAAGTGTCCAGGTGGAGCATGCCGACGGCCTGGTCGCGGTCACTGGCGGTGGCCGGCTATCGCTTGTCTTGTCGCATCCCCTTTGGCATCTGCGTGAAGGCCTGGCCCAGGACGCCCAGAAGAATGCGAAACTATTGCTCGAGGCCAACCATGGCGCGGGTCTCAGGGTCGAATTCGTGGATATCCGGGATTTTGCGCACCACCCGCAAACCTACATCGTCAAGATGTTGGAGGCCCAATGATCACGATCATCGGCGCAGAGGGATCGAGCGAGTACCAGGCCGCGGTACTTGTACGAAATGCACTGGAAGCAACATGGCCGGGTGTAACGGGAACGCCTAGGGAGGTCGACGATATCCGTATAGCGGTCAGCACCAAGCTCTCGGGTTACCAGGTGCAAGACATCGACATCGTCTTGGTTGGCCGCTTTGCCAAGCCACGCATGTTCAAGCCATTGCGCGTTATCCGGGGAACCTCGGGGAACAAGCTAAACACACGCCCGATCATGGTTGAAAGTTTCGTGGTCGCGATAGAGGTCAAGGACCATGATGACCGCGGGGTTCGCGCCGTTGATGACCAGGTAGAGGTCAAGTACTCGAGAGGAGGTCCGCTTCAGTGGAAGAGTGTAACGGACCAGAACGTCAAGCAAATGCATGCCCTAAAGACCTACTTGTCAGACATGCACGTCGACGTTTTCGCGCGTCGCTGCATGGTCTTTCCAAGCCTTGGTTCGATCTCCGCGCCTAGCGCGGTGGCCGGAAGCTTCAACGGTCACCAGTTAATGAGCGCGATCGCTTCTTCGTCGCCACTCTTGGAGCGCCGGGGGCAGGGGCTGCTTTCAGCCGGTGACAAGGAAACGATCGAGAAAGTACTGGCTGCACCAATCTTTAAGCACGCGATCCCAACCCGACTCGACCGCGAGCGAATGGATCGCTTAGCCGCGAAAAACCCGGCCATCGATGGTATACTCGAGACCCTGGGCGACGGGACAGTTTTCCTAAGAGGCTTCGCCGGCACAGGTAAAACGGTTTTGCTCCTGCAGTCAGCATGGAAGCTTTTTCGTTCGGAGGGCAAGCGAACGCTAGTGTTGACCTACAACCATGCCCTTGCTGCCGATATGCGCCGCCTCATGTCGCTTGCCAATATCCCGTCTTCAGTGGAAGCGGGAGGCATTCGCGTGGGAACGGTGATGTCCTTCTTGTACACGTGGTTTTCCAAGCTCGGGCTTCTTGGTGAAGGTCCACTAGACTTCACAACCTATCCCGAGCTTTGCGCCGAGGCGCTTGAGCTCATCGAGGGTGGTGCGGTCACCCGGGAAGACATCGAAAAAATCATCTACGGCGATCCAGATTTCTTTGATTTCGACCACGTGTTCGTCGACGAGGGGCAAGATTGGCCAAGTGGAGAAACAGCCCTGCTAAAAGCGCTTTACGACCCGAAGCGGCTCTGCGTCGCGGACGGTGTTGACCAACTCGTTAGAGGTACCCGCGCAAACTGGCGCGCGGGATTGTCTCGAGACAAGCGAAGCACTTTGCCCCTGGAAAAATGCCTGCGCCTCAAGCGCAACCTTTCGTTGTTCGTTTCCGAGATCGCGCGGGAGACGGGAAGCGCTTGGGACGTCGAACCTAACCCAGCCGCCGGGGGCGGAAGGGTGGTCATCTTGGACAAGCCTTACGCGGAAGCGACGACGTTGCACGACAGGCTCGTCGAGGACCTCAAGGCAGATGGGAACGATTGCGTCGACATGTTGATCTGCGTTCCTCCGGATGGCGTAGTCGATGGCCAGGGTCGGCGCACGAGCCTAGTTGGCCGGGAAATGGCGGCTAGAGGGAAAGAACACTGGGATGGCGTCGATCCGATGGCGCGCTCAGATTTTCCGCGCAGCCCAGGCCAGGTACGGCTCGTGCAATACGCCTCGTGCCGAGGTCTAGAGGGATGGACTGTCGTGCTAGACGGGTTTGACCGTTTTCTCGCTGAGGTTTTCGAGAACAAGATGTCTTGCGGTCTCGATTCTTCGGAAGAAGAGGGATTCGTTGACCTTGAGAAGGCAGCCATCGGAGAGGCTTGGCGGTGGGGGTTAATCGCATTGACACGTCCGATCGACACCCTCGTTATCCAGCTCTCAGATCCCGGGGGGCGGTTCGGCTCCCAAGTCCTTGAGGCGGCGGGGAAGTTCCCTGATTTTGTCGAAATCCTAGGTAGCTAGAACACCGTTCAAACTTGGAGGCAGGCAAACGAGCATTCGATTTGGTCCCAACATGTTGTAATTGCCTGGACAGTTCACTCCAGATATGCTAGCTGTTTTCGTAAACCAGAAAAATTGGCCGGGCGATAGATGTTTCAGGAAACCCTAGCTAGAGACGTAAACGAAAATCCTACTTCCGCGGACGCTTCTCGGGGAGAGGTAGTGCTGCGCCAGTACAACATGATCGACCTGTTCGCCGGTTGCGGTGGCTTGTCTCTCGGCTTTGAAAACGCCGGTTTTACACCGGTATTTGTCAACGAGCTGAACCAGGACGCACAGGCGACTTACTTGATGAACCGTCACCATTCGCTTGGTGGATTGAAGTTCTCTGAGAACGACGCGCTTCATTGCAACGACGCGCACGAGTTAAAGGGAAAGCGATTGGAGCAACTGGTCAGCGACCTTTCCCAGGTTCCTGGAGTTGATCTGGCTTTTGACACGGCATCCAAGACAAGCGGTGGCGGGAGCAACCTCGATGTGTTGACCGGCGGCCCACCTTGCCAAGGCTATTCTGGAATCGGGATCCGGCGGTCCTACTCGGTGGACAAGAAAGACTTGCCGTCGAACCAGCTTTATCAGCGAATGGCGAGTGTCATTCGGCGGATGCGGCCACGTGTCTTCCTTTTTGAGAACGTCCGCGGCCTCCTGACTTCCAAGTGGACCAGGGACGGGGGCGAGCGAATTTTCCCAGACGTTAAGGACGAATTTCGAGCAATCCCCGGCTACGAGGTGCGTTGGTCTCTCGTTTACGCCAAGGACTATGGCGTTCCGCAAAACCGACCGCGGGTGTTGCTCGTTGGCATTCGCCGCGATGTACTGGAAGCTTGTGACTTTCTTGACCCCAATGCAGACCCGGAAGACGCCGTTGCTTGTGGCTTCCTACCAACCGGGAGCCCGGGCGAGTTTCCCGATTTAAAAGACCTACTAGGCGATCTAGTTGATGAAAATGTCTCCGATGTTCTGCGCAATGGGAGCTTCGAGCGCGGAATCTTTGAAACAAAGTCTTACCCGAGACCTGCGCGCACTTTGCTCCAAAAAAATCTTCGCGCAGCGCCCCACTGGTACGAGGGAAAGCGTGTTCGCCTGACCGAGCAAGAGTATTCCAAGCATAAGCCGGGCGTGGTCCGGAAATTCGACTACATGATTAAAAACGCGGGTGAAATTCCTGAAGAATGGCGCACCAAGAAGTTTTCTCAACGCCTGTTGAAGCCGAGTTGGGGCAACCAGGAACCAAATATCACGGCCACCTCGTTACCCGACGATTACGTTCACTACTCGCAACCGCGCATCTTGACGGTGCGAGAATGGGCACGTCTTCAGCTCTTTCCCGACTGGTACCGTTTCGCGGGGAAGCGAACGACAGGCGGGCTTCGTCGAGCAGGCAATCCCCGCGAAGGCATTTTCGACCGAGAGGTGCCAAAGTACACGCAGATCGGTAACGCGGTTCCGGTCGGACTCGCTGAGCGTGTTGGACGGCATTTCAAGAAGGTGCTCGACGCGGCATTCCACTAGCTCTCGTGTTGGGATGCCTAGGTGCACGGCTTGGACGTACATCTATTCTGGAGGAAAAATCGACGCATTACAGGGTATTGCACGAGCACTAACAATGTGGTGTTTCCAAAGCTAGGGGCAATTCCGAATGGGCGAGTTGACTAGGTCTGAAAAGGCAAGGATATCGCGTTTGCGTACCACGTTGCTCAACTGGTTCGCGAATAACGGGCGAGATTTTCCTTGGAGATCGTCTGATGCAAGCGACTATGAAAAAATCTGCGTCGAGGTCCTCTTGCAACGCACGCGCGCGGAAACAGTGGCGAATTTCTACGGCGCCTTTTTCGACAAGTATCCCGGTTGGGAAGACCTGGCCGAAGCGCCCATCCAAGAACTCGAAGACGCCATGAAGCCGATCGGTCTATGGAGGAGGCGCGCAGTCTCTGTAAATGCTTTGGCCAACTACGCCGCGGAGCGCGATGGCCAGTTTCCGTCAAAGCGTTGCCACTTGGCCAAAGTGCCGGCCGTGGGGCAATACGTCGCCAATGCCATACTGCTTTTTCAACACGGTGTCCCGAGCCCCCTCGTGGACGTGAACATGGCGAGGGTGCTAGAGCGGTTCTTACGTCCCCGCAAGCTCGCAGACATCCGCCATGACCCTTGGCTGCAGGAAGCGGCGCACTGGTTGGTCAACTGCTCTGATCCAGTTAGCGTGAATTGGGCGATGCTGGATTTCGCCGCTACTGTTTGTCGAGCTAAGAGCCCACATTGTCTTTCCTGCGCTGTCCTATCGCGTTGTAATTTCGCGATTAATCTGCGAGGTGGGAAGGTGGGGGCTCCATTGCGAGGGTGAATATGGACAAAGGAAGCATCGTCGAGCGTTATCGCCGTGATATCATTTTACAGTTGTTTACAGTCAAGTCGTTTGCGGATGCGTGGCCAACTTGGAAGCTCGAGATCGATAGGCTTACCGCCGATATGACGGACGCACGCGGCATATTCGAGCTTGGTAACCACCTCGCTAATATCTTCCGAACAACCGGCCAAGGAGGAAGGGCTCAGTCGTCCTTATCGGGTGGTGGGATTGCCTGGGAGTGTCTGGTTTGCTGGTATATGAACACTGTAATGGCTGGAAGCCGCGGGGTCGTGATGCGTCCTGTTAAGGAGCTAGTCCCACCAGCAGTACTTGACGCAACTTGCATCGTTTACGGCAACGCCCAAACAAACACCGAGTCTGACCTCGTAGCAGTGGTGTTTCCGTCTGGAGTTTTCGGAGGAGTTTATTCGCCGGCGTTCGTCGGGGACGTTGTCGCCAAGAATGCGAGGGATACAACCGTAGGCATTATCCAATGTAAAACTAACTGGAACGACAATGCACAGATCCCGATGCTGTGGGACATGGTGTACAGGGCAACGGGTTTCGCCGAACATTCGGTGCGCGTTGGACGAAACGGATACTCGCCCCGGCACTTTAAGGAGTTCTCCTATTCGTTCGTAACGGTCCCCAGCCAAGGAGACACGTCGAAGTTCAAGCCTCACAGTATGGCAGTAAAACGAGTGCGTGGGCTTTCAGGGGGAAATTACTGGGGGCATCCAAGCAAATCTGACGTAGCCCTTAGCATATCAGAGATTTTCAATCGAAATTTCGGTGTGGCCTTCGACGACAATATCCTTTCGCATATTGAAAAGGTAATCGAGGCAGGGTTGATCAAGCCGTAAATTAAATGGGCGATCTTGGCTGGCGCAGGCTTCGTATTCTCATTCAAGTTGGAAAAATCTATTCAAGTGCATCCGTTCAAGAGGAGCATATGAGTAAAGAATTTACGTCTACGCTCTGAAGGAACCAATAAGTAACCCAGCCGTGGCTTTCTACATTGGTAAGGGGAAAGGCGCGGGGCGGCTCAAAGACAACTTGCGTGCAGTATTTTCGGGCTGTTGATGCGAGAAAGTAAGCCGGCATGAGGAAGCAGTTCGCGAATAATCTCCGTGAAATTTGGCCGCTTGGAGAAGATGATTTAGGGAACTTTTTAACGGCGAACTTTGCATGAAATGGTTTCGGGGATCGGAGCATGCTCGCTTCCGTCCAAACAAGTAAGCCGGTACTGTTAGAAATCGCAGCCTGCCTTCGTCATTAGATTGTGTTGACCGGACTAGATTATGGAAATTGGCGGAAAACAGATCTTCGCTGCAGGCGTAAAACTTTAGAACTCGACCAACAGCAGGCATTGGTATCAGATGTAGTACACCCGTCGGTGTTTTATTGGTATCCCGCTACTGACAGAATGCAGGTATAGAGTTCACTTAGGGCTTGTTAGCTATATCTAGTGGATGCTACCCTTTTCGAAAAAAGGGCACAGCAGTGAAAAGGCTTTCAGGAAAAATTATTGAAACTAAGGCGATTTCCGGCAAAGAACCCAGAGTTTCGCTTGGTCGCAGGCTGCGTGAGCTTCGTGAGTTTGCCGGGATAACACAAGCTGAACTGGCCATAAAAACGGGACTCAGCAGGTCGACGATATCGCGCTTGGAAAATCGAGACGATATCGGTGTTGCGATGCTCCAAAAATTTGTGTCGGGCCTCGGAGCCAAACTTAGGATCGGAGCAAGTTTTGACAAATCGTCTCCTGTAATTTTTCGAATTCGCGAAGCTCTCGACGTCGAGGATTCGCATGATGATCAACTCCTTTTTCCTATCTTTGAAGAAGAGCCGTTCAAACCCAGCCGCGATGTCGTTCTGAGTATTAAACCTCAATACTCAGCCCCGATTTTGGAGGGCTCGAAAACAGTTGAGCTTCGACGGCGTTTCCCTGTCAAGGTTCCAAGAGGCACACTCGCCTACATCTATTCAACCAGCCCAACCCGTGCGTTGACAGGAACAGCCAGTATTCTCGGCGTAGAAAAGATTGGCTTAGGCGAAATGTGGGAAAGATATTCCCCAGTAGCATGCATTGAGCGTGAAGATTTTGATGCTTATTTTTCAGGTCTAGATGAAGGTGTCGTTATCCGGCTTGGGAACGTCCGCCAATTGCCGCGCGCAATCGGTTTGGAAGAGTTGCGGGACCGATTTGAGTTTGCACCTCCACAATCGTTTGTATACGCGAATCCATTATTGCGAAAAGCTTTAGAGAATGAGCCAACCTCGCTACCTCATTGATACAAACGTATTCATTGGCCTCGAAGATGACCGTGAGATAGATCCGAATTTCTCGCAATTCCTCCAGCTCGCGTCAAAACATGGCGTCAAAATCTTTGTGCATGAAGCTGCGAAGGATGACATTGCCCGGGACAAGGATGCAAGCCGGCGACGGATTTCGCTCAGCAAATTTGAGAAGTTTGCACCCCTGTCAAAGGTGCGCGGACTGACCGAAACTGATCTTGCCGCAAAGTTTGGCGATCTACGTAAGCCGAACGATGTCGTTGACGCGACGCTTCTTCATGCCCTCAGCCTAGATATTGCTGACTTCCTAGTAACAGAAGATCGAAAGCTGCACGAACGCGCGCGCAAGCACGCTCCTGAGCTATCCGACCGTCTGCTTTTTGTGGCCGATGCGGCCTCACTGTTAAAGTCGCTTTATGAGCCGATCGATGTGCCAATCCGGTATATTGAGGAAGTGGAGGCACATACGATCCCTCCTGATGACCCGATCTTCGAAAGCCTGCGCGCTGACTATCCGCCGTTTGATGCATGGTGGAAGAAATGCGTAGAGCAATTTCGGAAGTGCTGGATCGTAACCCGACGTAGTGGCGACGGGATCGCCGGTATCCTGATCCGAAAAGAAGAAACCCGCGCGGACACCGATGCGACCCTTCCTGGCGATAAGATTCTCAAGATTTGCACTTTCAAAGTTGGCCCGGAGAACAGGGGAATTAAACTTGGCGAGTTGCTGCTCAAACAAGTGCTCTGGTTCGCTCAGAGCAACGGCTACGATGTCGCTTACCTAACGACTTTTCCCAAGCAGGGCGCGCTCATTGAACTGCTCGAATACTACGGATTTCAGCAAACGGTAGAGCGCGGCGACGGGGAGTTAGTTTATGAGAAAGCCTTCTCTTCAGACAAGTTGATCGTTCCCGAAGGCGAAGTGGTTTTCGATGTCCAACGGACGAACTATCCGAGATTTTCCACTGAACCATTTGTGCGAGCATTCGGGATACCTATTCAAGAAGCTTATCATGATGAGCTTTTTCCTGATCTGAAAGACGTCAGGCAGGCGGACATGTTTGAGCATGTTGGCCTGTCCGGTGGTCCGAGTCGCCCCGGCAACACTATCCGTAAAGTCTATCTTAGTCGCTCTGCAGCCAATTTGGAGCCGCCAGGGGCATTGCTATTCTTTTATAAGGGAAAGTCCAATAGCCCACCCTCTCAAGCCATCACGGCGGTCGGCGTCTTCGAACATATGGAGTTGGCACACTCCACAAAGGAGTTGATGCAGCTCGCACAGAGGCGATCTGTCTATAGCGAGGCGCAACTCGAAACGTGGGGGGCGAGAGCAGATAGGCCGGTCAAGGTCATCAATTTCCTGCTTGTGGGATATTTCGACGTACCGGTCAATCTGTCTGAGCTTCAGGAAATTGGGGTGATGCAAAAACACCCGAGCCAAGCGATTTTTCAGATTAACCGCGGCCCACTGGAAGCTCTCTTGCAACGGCTGGATCTTGGTTTTGAGATGTTGTGATGACTATCGCATTCGTTGGCGTTTCTGGTGTCGGAAAATCGACTTTTTTGCAGACGGCGATGGTTGCGACGCCATTTATGCACCTAGAGGCCAGCAAACTGATTAAAGAGGAACTGGCACTAGTCGAGCAGCGGGTTCAAACTTCAGAGGAGTTGCGAACCGGTGCAGTCTTGGAAAACCAACGACTCCTTGTCCGGGCATTTCACCGTTGCACCGCCGGGTATGAAGGATTGGTTGTGCTAGATGGGCATACGGTTGTGGATGCCGGACTCGGCCTCCAGATGATACCTGCATCAGTCTTCGCTGAGATGAACATGCAGTCGATCCTATTCCTACAAGATGATCCAGAGGAAATCTGTGCTCGGCGGCACGGTGATACCGCTCGCGTTCGCCCTAAAAGATCGCCACAAGAGATTGAGCACTACCAACAGGAGGCAATGCTCGCAGCCGCTCGTATTGCGCTTGAGCTTGAGATCCCATTGCAAGTTGTAACGCATGGGTCCGCCAAGGTAGCGTTCAAGGTTTTGAGGGCTTGCGATCAAAACATGATTTGCACTTTCCGCGAAGGTGAAGCCAGCAATGCAAAGAGTGAAGGCACTTTGTTCCAAACAGCTTGGGGAATAAGGACAAGTTTTTGCCGGCCGGCTCAGTCTGCTGCTTTTGCAACAATTTTTTCGCTGTGAAAGCCGGAAGGTTGTTACTTGAAAGCGCATATTTAAATCAGTTGCCGAAACGTCAAGGTATTACAAACAGGAAAGGGAGGTTGCCAGCTATCAGGGTTATCTTTCCAAGTCTGCAAACATCTGCTGACATTTGGTTCGGCGGTAATCGTGTACAGTTTGCCTGGGACGGTGAGGGCCATACAAAACGAATTGAAGATAGTCTCGTCAACGGATAGGCAAAGAGTTTTCTATTCGAGCATACTATTGAACCTACAGACAAAAATACTTCTTCCGGTTTGTTAGCCAAGGTATTCAATGAAGGGATGGCTGCTCGGCATTCGAAGCTAGAATACTGGTGGGGCGCGATTTTTGTCAAAAAACAGACCACCGCGCTTCGGCTCTATGCTCGTCACGGGGGTAGACCTAGTTTCTCGCCATTTCATGAACGGCAGTTGTATCGCGAATGCCAAATGCATTCCGTCTAAAATGAATTCTACCAAGTTTTTCAATAATGGGACTATCTCTACACGCGCAAGGGCGAAACGTACTGTGTGGAGCGCATATTCGGGCGAAAATTTGCTTTCAACCTTGGAGGTCCGGGTTGTTCGGGATACGTCACTTGGATTAGCGAAAATGATAATGCCAGCCGGCCATATTTAAGTGAAAGGAAACAGAAAGATTCTCTATGAGCAAAGATGCAAGTAATACAGGGCAGGAACTCTATAGCCTCTCTGGGCAAATCGCTTACATAATTCCGGTTGAAGACGGTGATCCAAATCAGGCCACCATTCTTCAGGGCTTCGCACCAAGTTTGATGCATAACTCTGGATTAGTTCGGCTCGTCAACAAATTGCCGAGTGATATCTTCGAGCTGACGCCGGAGGGGCACCAGATGAGGCTCGCGCGCAGAATGTCGGGTCAAGCCCCTCTGTTGTGGTTTGGCCAGTCGCCTCGAGCGTTAAAGAGCATGGTGACGCCTCCGTTCCTCCCATTTCTTGTCCTTCTACTGGGGAGGGATCACAAGATATCGATCTATAGAGACTGGCTAAATGCCCATACTTTCCCGCTAACGGTGGTAGCGGAAAATGGAGGAACAATATCCTACGAAGAATTCTGTATCGAAACTCTGAGAGAAGCTTTTCTTGGTGTTTGCGAAGCGCTTGAGGGAAAGGTCAGACCTGACGCATTGATTCAAGCTCGAGAACACTTAAACAGTTGGCGCGAACCTGATGAACGTGATCTTGGCTATAAGGTCGGCGGTCATAACGCCGTTACGCCAAATCTCCATGCACTTTACACCGCGGGATATAGGGATACCGTGAGCGGCAGATTTGAAACGCTGAATCAAGGCATTGCTCCCTACGTTGAGATGATTGTCCAGACTACGCGCTCGGTTTTGGAGGAGCGAGATCGAATTGGGGAACGCGCAGCAAACCAGTTTTTTCGAAGGCCACCAAGCATCAACCTGTTTGCACCTGCGATATACCCGCATGTTCATACGACAGGGATAGGGGACTCACCGCTTTCATCGGAAGAGAAAAAGCGTTTTCTAGCAGTGCGCCGTGCTCTTCAACGTCAGGATGGATATGGTTTTGACGCCAAAACCGAGACGCAAGCGAGGGCGCTTTTCGGGGCGGAACCAAGGCTAGAGCCAAAACCTCATCCACTCCTGATGGAGCGTGCCGCTGAGCTTACTTTCGCCACAGATTGTGTAAGTACATTGGCAGCCTCCGAAGTGTCGGCGACAATTCGTTTGCCCAATTCAGTTAATCGAACTTCTGGTCAGGTGCGGCAGTTTGCGCAGCACTATCATGCTAAGCGAACAACTTTACGTAAGCGGAGAGATAGTTTTCGTAAAGCGCAGAATGCTATTACTGAGTCTATCCCGCAGGAGTTCTTTGAATTTGTCGAGGAAGCAGCGGAAGGTATTCGACTCATTACAGACGCACATCTTGAATGGATGAATGTCCGGGGTTTGCCTCTTTGCGTGCAAAAGGATATCACGAGAATCCCGGTTACACCGGGTAACTTGTTCGTCGATCAGGTGTCACCCAAGAAATACTGGCATCTGACAACTTCAGACTTTGAAGAAGTGCTAATCCTAAGTGCGCTGCGAGACGATGACCCAATAAGCCCGTTTTTTCAGATTGCACTTGATGAATTTGAACCTCATTTCAAAGACCGTGTTCGAGTTCGAACCGAACGAGTACGGAACGAAGGCGATTTAGTTAGCGCGCTGAACTCTTATAAAGGACCCCTTTTAATTTTCGATGGCCATGGCGGTCACGAGCCAAATGGGCCGGGCAAACTCCAGCTGCTTGAAGAAGAGATAGATATTTGGCAGCTCCAGAACAAAAGGCCGCGAGTGCCGCCAATCGTTGTGCTTAGCGCGTGTGACACGCATGCTGCGGACAGAAATCACGCCTCGACTGCAAACGGATTTCTTTCAATTGGAGCGCGGACTGTACTGGGTTCGGTGTTTCCGATTGATGCAAGAGACGCATCATCCTTTGTGGCCAGATTACTTTATAGAGTAGCCGAATTCGTTCCGGCTGCGCACGGCATGTTCAACCGATCCCAAACATGGATGGAAGTCATGGGGGGAATGATCCGTATGCAGCTTCTGACAGATTTTTGCCGCAGCATAGAGCAAAAGGGCCTAATCGATCACGAGACCTACAAGGCTGTTCATGTCCTAGGAAACATGGCGATCAACAGCGATGAAGATTGGCCCTTTGAGGCTGTCATTTCAGAACTGGTCAAACACGGAATTGACGAAAGGCGTGCCTGGTTCGAGCTTCGTTCGGCTATGTCGAACTCTACTGCGATCAGCTACATTCAGATGGGGCGACCAGAAACGATCATCGTGCATCCAGATGACGGCTTTAAGAAAGAAATGGCAGCAGTGATCGATTAATACCTTCTTAGCACCTTTAGTTTCTTGCTTGTGCAAATGACTGCTTTTGATTCCGCGTTACAGGGTTTTATGCTACGGCGAACGTACGGAACGGGCTCGAGGTTTGAACGGCCCGGATGCAATAGATTCGATGGCTTCAGCTACAGCTGTGGCCTACTCAAGTTCAACGCCAAGATATCGAGCCGTATTGTTTGTCTTTGTATGCTCAATAAAGAGTTGTACTGCGTGCAGATTGCCCGTCCACTTGTAAATCTGGGTGACTTTGGTTCGGAGCATTGAGCTTGCCGTAAACGCTCGCCTCCCCCCCCCAATAGAAGGCACCCAATCACGAACGTTTCGCGCATATTGGCGGGTGGTGATATACAGGAGCTCACGAAACCGACCGGGTTACAAGGTTTTCGATAGATATTCTAGCGGAGCAACAAGTGGCAAAGAAGCCCATTTTGGCCGTAGGTTGCGGCAATATGGCCTTGGGCGTGGCGCGAGAGAACGGGATATTTTAATCATCGTGCCCGACCGCTGCTGCCATCAATCAATCAGGCAAGCGGATATGAGGTCGAACCACGAGACGTCCTCGTCGGTCACGACGTTTGGGTCCATGACCGCCAAAGCTTCTTCAACCACTCTATTGTGGTAGTTTTTTAGCCAGTTGTATTTTCGCCGGACTACTGGTCCGGGCGCCTCCAAAAAACCCTGTTCGATGAGAGCTTTGTGACGAGATAAGAACTCGACCCAATCTTCATAATCATTGTCCAGTTCATCTAGGCTAGCTCTGAGATAGTCGATGTAGTGTAATCCTGCTTCATCCTGCCGAAGCAGTTTGTCGAGATGCTCTCTCTCGTGATCGTACGTATGATCTTCCCGCCATAGAGAGCTATCGGCACGATGGCGCTCAATAAGGCTTTCATGGATCGCGATGCGTGGGAAGATGACCTCTCTCTCTTCCATACGATAAGCCTGCACCAGACCTGGGCCGAAAACAGGCTCGTCAAAACTATAACCAACGTTCATTTGACCAATTGTCATCGCGCCACGCACAAGGATACCGTTTGCAATGCAGGCTATCTGGACATGGACGAGGTCGATGAGCTCCTGAATAAAAGAGCCATCCCGATACTGTGTATGGACTGTCCGCGTTCTTACGATCGCATCAGACACGATTTCTGCATGAACCTCGCTATACAACCGCACCTCATCCATCCGGCTCGGAGCTTCTGCGTTCCCCGCTGCACCGCGACGAAACGCTGAAAGCATATCGCGGATCTCAGGAACTGTTCTGGTGTTAAGAAGGCTCTGAAAACCAAGAATATCCAGAAAAGTTACAAGACATTCCTCGTAGCCATCGGGATCGAAATCTATTTCGGTCATGCGTTAGGTCTCACAATCGATAGTCGGTATTCTTGCGACCTCTATCATGGCTAGCGATGGTCTTTTCAAGCCGTGTCTGCACGGGCTCTAAGTTAACCTCGCATACCGCGCCAACTCCTGAAATGACATTACGCACACACTCCATCGAACTATCCCAAAATGTATGTCTGCGTTGTCGCGGCGACGATTGGCGAAAAGTAAAAACTTTGGTCAAAACCTTCTTGCATGCTTGGGCAGATGCATCGAATTAGACGCCAATGTCCACAGCATCGCTTCAGGAATCCTTGAGATCATTTCCTACCCCGTTGCGTCATGTCGTCTTAGATTTTGAGAAGAAAGCTAACTGGGAAAGGTATCCTTTTCTGCAGCCTAAGTGAGTTTTGCCGAAGGGGGCTCCGTTTGTGCGAGCTCCCAGATCTCCCGGGATATTTGGGGGGGTGATTTCGGTCAACCACTGTTTAATCTTGGTTCGTCGCAATGCAGTATACTCAATAGGTGGGGAAGGTAGGTAAGCGACCATAGTTTGCTTAGCTCGGACTTTCTGGGCCCGGGCTCACAGTTGGCGTTCTAGTGTCGTCGGTTCGTCCAGAAACAAAGACGATTTGCGGGCGCTGTATCGTCCCGTTAAAACGAATGGCCGGCCCGTCCGGAATGCGCTGTTCGAACCCTGAGGTGAGAAGCTGCTCTGGTTCTGACAGTCTACGCAAAACAACTTCTTCGCCAGAGGGACGTGCAGTTTTCTCACCGATAAAGTTCCATCGCTCGCGAAGCGAGGCAGCCACAGCATCCGGCGGCGGTACGCTGGAGCCGCTCCAACTACCGTGGGGGCAGAGTATCGCATCCAATTCAAACATGTGCTGTCGTAGATGGCTCAACCGTTTGTGGTGCCTGATTGACTTCGGCTTTGCTTTCGCCGCGAGTAGCTTAGATCTCAACTCATCAGCAATATCAGTGGCAAACGCAAGATTCACTCCGTTTACGGTGGGCGTCGATCCCGCGAAGTAGGGGTTTTCTACAACTGACTGATGATTATAGAACATGTAAAGCGGAACCCAGGGAGACGGTGCTTCTACTAGACTCTCAAATTGGTATTTTGCGGACTTGGGGGGCTTGTGCAGCAATTCATGGTATGAACGGTTGGCGATTTTCACGTTTTTCTTGCTGACGACAGCGGCGTTCAAGCGTTTCGCCTGAAGCCTCAAAAATAGGTTTTGACCACTCTCTACATGCCAAAAGCGTAAATCTAAATCACCGCCCGTCTCGGCTTCGTTGGGGTATTGAATGATAAGTTCCGGACCCGCAAATGCTGCGAGTGCACCGGTAAAAATATCAGTCATTGTTTCTTCTCGAAATCGTCCCCTTTTGAGTTTGGTCTCACGATCAAGCAATCGACCAATGAGGGTTGGAAGTGTCTTCGCAAGGTCGCACATTGTCGTCGGCACAGTTCTCTCCCCGATGGATACTGTTTTAGACCATACTGTTGCTTGCGTAATTGCCAACCTGCTGAAACATGTGCATCCAAAGGCGTCTCTTGGCAGGCTGTATCGCAGAATTCGTTAAAGCGACCTACGTCCACATCGGCCCGATTTGCGCGTTTTGACTTGCCTGCGAGGAGAGTGCAAACTTGCGCTCTCGTAGGTCGTCGTTAGAGGTAAAGTGGCCTGGAAATTCGATTCCCAGAAATGGAATCATGTTTATTTATCAATCACTTGAAACAAAAAATTTTTCTATTTGTGGCTATAATTAGGGGTACATAAAATAGCGTATTTTCTAAATCATTTTTATTTTTAATGAGTTAAGAGTATAACGGGCTTCCGCTCCCGGCACCATTATTCCAAATTTATATGATTTAAGTTAAAGGGTAGCGTGTCATTGCCTCAGCGCAGATGTACGATTCTATGGACAGTTAATATTGTGTGCCCGCAGTACGGATCAGTTTAATCCGCTCATATGGGGGCAAAAGGCACGAACACGATTCATCATGTGTCCCCCTATCCCCAGCGCAATAGAGTCTCTGCCTGACTGAGAACCGTGTTGATCGCCACAGGTGCAAGACCTGGAGGGTATGCCCAACATGCTTACCATGCGGACAGAGCGCAATAACTCTGGCCCCTGTCGAATACGTTGCTCGGTGTCAGCTTCTGACCAGTCTAGGAAATACAAAACCGCCGCGTTGGGTCTTAACCGGATGCATTGAGATCCGATAAACCAACTACCCTCGCGCGAGAAGAGGCGCCTGATCGGGCACCAAGGTAGATAGGCTGGAGGGTTGATGTCGCAGTTTCAGACCTGAAGCAGATTGCAAACATGGGTGGGAACAAGACGTGAACCCGAAAAGGTGAGTTCTGTATTGCAATTCATGATAGACACCTGCAGAAGCTAGGAGTCTCAACTTAAACCTTTGCGCCTTCCATCTGTTGCCACGTTGAGGAAACGGTCCTGAGAAATCCTGCGCGTTCAGCGCCACACGCTGGAACCATTATGCAATTTGCACAAAACCCGAATGTACCGGAGACGAGAAAGATGTTCAGACTGAGCCACTTACTGATATTTTCATTGGCAGTGTTGTTGTCCGGTGTGACATCAGTTGCCCGTGCTCAGTCCAACCCGGTACCAGTGACCGTGGTCACGCTGGACGCGGAAGACGTGACTTTGTTTTCAGAACTTCCCGGCCGCGTCGCCGCGCTTGGGGTGGCCGAGGTTAGACCGCAAGTGTCTGGAATTGTCATTGAGCGACTATTCCAGGAGGGCGGCACCGTCAAGGAAGGCGACGCGATGTATCGCATCGATGACGCCGTGTACGAGGCTCAGGTTCAGCAGTCCACCGCAAGCGTGGCCCAAGCCGAAGCCCGCCTGACCGCAGCCGAAAAAGAAGAAAAGCGCGTGGCAGAATTGCTGGTGCGGAACGTGGCCAGTCAGCAGGCGGTGGATAGCGCTGTCGCAGAAAGGGACGCCGCACAGGCTGCCCTTCTGGTGGCAAAGGCTCAACTACAGGCCGCAAAAATCGATCTGGAGCACACGGTCATTCGCGCGCCATTGTCGGGTCGCGTCGGACGTGCTCTGGCGACGCAAGGGGCGCTTGTGACTGCTCAACAGGCCGAACCGCTGGCCGTAATCCGTCAAATCGACAAAGTCTATGTGGACGTGGCGGTATCTACTCAGGATGTCCTGCGCTTCAATCGCGCGATCGCAACACAGCCTGCTGCGCTCCAGTCCTTGGATCCGACAGTGACTGTAACGCTGGCTGACGGGTCGACCTTTGACCAGACTGGTACGGTGTTGGCGGCTGAGCCGCAGGTGGACCCGCAGACCGGAGTTTCGGTGCTGCGGATCGAGTTTCCGAATCCCAAGCAAATCGTTCTACCCGGAATGTATGTGACCGCCCATCTTCCGTTTGAGGTTCTACAGGGTGCTGTACTTGCCCCCCAACAAGGTGTCGGGCGCAATCGTCGTGGTCAACCTACAGCGATGGTCGTGGATACGAATGACACCGTTGCTGAGCGGCTTTTGACCGTACGGGGTACGCAGGGAAACAAGTGGATCGTGACCGACGGGCTTAAAGCAGGCGACAGGCTCATTGTCTCCGGACTGCAAAAGATTGCGGTCGGTGTGCAAGTTGCCCCCACAGAAGAGCCCGACGCGTAAGCCCGGTGTCCACCAATCAAGTGTGAAAGCTTTCCATGGCACGTTTTTTTATCGACCGACCTGTTTTTGCATGGGTCATTTCCATTCTGCTGATGGGGATCGGCACGCTGGCCGTACTGAACCTGCCAGTTGCGCAATACCCTCAGATTGCACCGCCGACTGTCGAAGTCAGCGCAAATTATTCCGGGGCTTCGGCTGAGACCGTGAACAATACGGTTACGCAGGTGATCGAAGAACAAATGACCGGGTTGGATGGGTTGCGCTACATCAATTCATCCTCGACATCGACTGGGCAGGCCTCGGTCACGCTGACATTCGAGACAGGCACTGACCCGGACATTGCGCAGGTTCAGGTGCAGAACAAACTCAGCCAAGCGACGCCGCTTCTGCCCGAAATCGTGCAGCGGCAAGGTGTGACGGTTGAGAAATCCTCGGGCGGGTTCCTTCTTGTTGCGGCGCTGGTGTCGACCGATGACCGTCTCGATGCTGTCGATTTGTCGGACTACATGGTGTCCAACATGGTCGACGAATTCAGCCGTCTTGAAGGCGTTGGCAACGTGCAGGTCTTTGGTGCCCAGTACGCCATGCGGATCTGGCTGAACCCGGAGCAACTGGCGGCTTTTGAAATGACCCCGGCAGATATCGTGCAGGCCGTTTCCGAGGAAAACGCGCAGGTCTCGGCAGGGTCTTTTGGGGCTTTACCTACGGTCGAGGGGCAGGCCCTGAATGCGACGATCACGGCGCAGTCGCTGTTGTCTACACCGGAAGATTTTGAACAGATCGTCGTTCGGGCGGAAACCGATGGCGGCCTTGTGCTGCTTCGCGACGTGGCGCGGGTCGAGATTGGTGCCGAAAGCTATACCACATCCGCCTGGTTCAATGGAAAGCCGACTGCCGGCATGGCGATCCGGCTCGCGTCGGGCGCCAATGCGCTGGATACGGCAGAGCGCGTTAAGCACAAGCTCGATGAGGTGTCTGCCTTTTTCCCGGACGGTGTGGAGTACGTCGTTCCTTACGACACCACCCCGTTTGTCGAAATCTCGATCGAAGAAGTGGTCCACACCCTGATCGAGGCAATTGTCCTCGTCTTTCTGGTTATGTTCCTCTTTTTGCAGAGTCTCCGCGCGACGATCATTCCAACCTTGGCTGTGCCGGTTGTTCTGCTCGGTACTTTCGGGATCATCTCGGCCTTTGGGTTTTCGATCAACACACTGACGATGCTGGCGATGGTTCTGGCAATTGGCCTTCTGGTCGATGACGCCATCGTCGTTGTCGAAAATGTTGAACGCATCATGGAGGAAGAGGGGTTATCACCCTACGAGGCGACTCAGAAATCCATGGGGCAGATCACGGGCGCTCTGGTCGGGATTGCCCTGGTCTTGTCCGCGGTATTCATTCCGATGGCCTTTTTCGGAGGGTCCACGGGGGTCATCTACCAACAATTCTCTATCACCATTGTATCGGCGATGATGCTCTCGGTCGTCGTCGCGCTGACCCTGACACCGGCACTATGCGCCACGCTTTTGCGCAAACCCGATCACGAGAAACGCAATCGCGGTATGTTCGGATGGTTCAACCGCGGGTTCGACAAACTGACCGATGGCTATGCGTCACTGGTTGGGTTTTCAATCCGAAGACCGCTTCGCATCGGGCTGATCTATCTGCTGATCGGTGGAACGATGGTGTTCCTCTTCGCACGAACGCCGACCGGCTTTTTGCCCGAGGAAGATCAGGGCATCCTGTTCACTCTGGTTCAGGGTCCGACCGGCTCGACTGCCGAGGCAACCGAATCCGTCTTGGAACAGATCGAACAATACTACCTTGAAAACGAAGCCGAAAACGTCAACTCAGTGTTCACGGTGCGCGGGTTCAGCTTTGCGGGGCAGGGGCAGAATATGGGTATTGCCTTTGTCAGCCTGAAAGACTGGGACGAGCGGACGACACCGGAGCGAAGCGCGCAGGCCATAGCGGGGCGCGCCTTTGGGGCCTTTTCTCAAATCCAGGACGCCTTTGTTTTTCCAATCGTCCCCCCGGCCGTTATCGAACTGGGCAATGTCAGCGGTTTTGACTTCTATCTGCAGGCGCGCGACGGGCAGAGCCACGAAGAGCTTGTGCAGGCGCGCAATCAGCTGATGGGGATGGTCAGCCAAAGCGACGTCATCGCGTCAATCCGACCAAACGGGTTGGAGGATGCAGCGCAATTCAACATCGATCTGGATTGGCGGGCTGCCGGTGCCATGGGTCTTTCCGCGCGAGAGGTTGGAGAGCTGCTTTCCGTGGCGTGGGCTGGTCGATACGTGAACGACTTCCTTGATCGCGGACGCATCAAACGGGTCTATGTGCAGGGTGACGCGCCCTATCGAATGGTCCCCGAGGACATTGAGGCATGGCGGGTACGCAACTCATCCGGTGGTCTTGTTCCACTGTCGAATTTCTCATCTTCGAACTGGAAATTCGGCCCTCAGGGCCTCTACCGGTACAACGGCGTTTCGGCCATACAGATGCAGGGCAGTCCTGCCGAAGGGTTTACGACCGGTGAAGCCATGGCCGAGATCGAAGCGCTTTCGCAGCAATTGCCTCCGGGCTACCAGATCGCATGGACCGGATTGTCGCTGGAAGAGCGTGAATCCGGCGATCAGGCAGGGCTTTTGTACGCTCTCTCACTGGCCGCCGTATTCCTGTGTCTTGCCGCTTTGTATGAAAGCTGGACGATTCCGTTTGCAGTCATGCTGGCCATGCCGATCGGGATAACCGGATCACTGACCGGGGCGTGGCTCGGTGGGTTCGAAAACGGCGTCTATTTTCAGGTCGCGCTCCTGACGGTGATCGGCTTGACGGGCAAGAACGCCATTCTGATCGTGGAATTCGCCCGGGACAAAATCGAGGCTGGAGAACCGTTGCTCCAAGGTGTCAAAGATGCCGCGCATCAACGGTTCAGACCAATTCTCATGACGTCGATGGCCTTTTCGCTGGGTGTTCTCCCGCTGGTCCTGTCGTCTGGCGCCGGGGCCGGTGGCCGTACCGCTATGGGCTCGGGCGTTATGGGCGGTGTTATTTCGGCTACCGTGCTTGGTGTTGTTTTCGTGCCGGTTTTCTTTGTCGTGATATACAGGCTCGTTCGGCGGGTTGTTTCTACTGAAACGACGGAAAAAGCGTGACGGCTACGTCGCCTTGAAGTCAGAGCAATTGTGCACTGCCGGAAGCGAGAAACTGCTCGCTCCGGCCTTTTGGTTGGGCAACAGTTCGCGGAACTGACCTAACTCCGTATGCGAAGCTCGTAAACTTGCATGCGTGGCGGCTGTTTGATTGCAGCACTGGCTCGCGGTTCCGAGGGCAGCGGTGAACTGAACAGCCCTTGTCGCAATCCATTTCTGAAAGGTCCTTTTCGACCGCATATACACCCGATTTCAGTGAGAGTTTCTTGTGAGACTATGGACGAAGGTTATTGAAGTGACGACACAGGGTTATTGCCTTTGCAAATCCACACGATGGGAATTCGTCGGCGCGCCTACGTGGGAATGCTACTGCCATTGCGACGATTGCCGCCGAAATTGTTCAGCACCGGTGGTCGCCTGGCTGGGAGTGCCCCTGACGAATTTCAGATGGACCGGAGACGATCCAAAGACTCTTGAAAGTTCCAAGGGTGTATTCCGCCACTTTTGCTGGACATGCGGATCACCGATGGGTTTTGAAGCGAATCACTATCCGGGAGGAATGCATCTATATGCGCCTTCAATGGAAAATCCTGAGGAATTCGAGCCTACTTTTCATGTGAACTACCAGAGCAAGCTGCCTTGGCTAAAGTTAAATGATGATTTGCCGAAGTTTGAAGGCACGCTGCTACACACACCCAACGACCCAGACGGCTACCTCACTTAAAACTTGAAGCGGACTTATGAATGACTGCTTTGAGAAACCACAACTCAGCATTTCCTCCCGCTGATGAATGGCAGTGTAGGGCCATTTGCGTCTGAGTGGCGCCAACTGATATAGGGGGAAAGCCTTCGTTGTAGCTCAGAACCGCTCGTTCCTAGTGAATAGGTCGCGTCGGAATATCGCAGGTGTTTTCTGAACGATATCAATTGATGCGCTTAAGAACTGTGTGATTGTTTTGTCAGGCTTTCAGGAGATTATTATGGGTCGTCACCTCAATTCATCATTTCTTTCCCTCCCCATTATCTTGGTGGCGCACGCGCCTATTCTGGCACAGGAACTGAATATCGCCCCGACAGACCAGGCAATAACATACTCTCCATATTTGGACACAGACTACCCAAATCAGGTTTTCTTTGGCGACACGCATCTGCACACTGCATATTCTTCAGACGCCGGTCTGATTGGCGGCACGACGACCCCAGATGACGCCTTCCGTTTCGCAAAAGGCGAAGAAGTGACGTCTTCCAACGGTATCCCGGCCCGCCTCCAAAGACCGCTAGATTTTCTTGTTGTGTCTGATCACGCTGAGAACCTCGGACTTCCGATCGCACTCGAGGAAGAGGATCCGTCCCTTACGGAAAACGAATGGGGGAGGGAAATTGTAGACATCTTTGCTCCCAGGACGATCGATGCGCAGCTGGCAGCTTATGAGCATTGGTTTTCCGCAGTGAATGAACCCGACGGAGCAGATCCTTTGGCGGGGACTGCGTTTGGCCAAACAATGTGGGAGCGTGTAACTCAGGCAGCTGAGGCACATAACCAACCCGGCGCGTTCTCGGCATTCATCGGCTACGAATGGACATCCGGCCCTGACGGGAACAATCTGCACCGCGTACTGGTTTACCGAGATGGCAAAGATCGAGCGGATCAATTCGTGCCATTCTCTGCCTATGACAGTGATGATCCAGAAGATTTGTGGGACTGGATGGCGAAATACGAAGACACAACCGGTGGTCGGATACTTGCCATCCCTCATAACGGGAATCTGTCAAATGGGTTGATGTTCGATGATGTCACACTGTCTGGTGAACCGCTCACCGCAGAATATGCCGAAACCCGGATGCGGTGGGAGCCCATCTACGAGGTAACGCAAATTAAGGGCGACGGTGAGGCGCATCCGATGTTGTCGCCAGATGACGAGTTTGCCGACTATTACACTTGGGATGCGGGTAGCTTTGGAGCCGAACCCAAAATGCCTGAAATGCTACCGCGAGAGTATGCCCGTTCGGCCTTGCAGCGCGGACTCAAGTTCGAGGCGGAGCTTGGGGTCAACCCGTTCAAATTCGGAATGATCGGCTCCACCGACTCTCATACAGCCTTGGCTACGTCTCAAGAAGATAACTTCTTCGGCAAAATTGCCTTGGTGGAGCCCACAGCTGACCCAGTCCGCTATGAAGAGGTTGTAACGGGTCGCTTCACACCCGATGACCCGTCAGATGACCAGTTCCATTCCGACGCGCTCGCCTCTGGGTTGGCAGCGGTCTGGGCACGCGAGAACACGCGTGAGGCAATCTGGGACGCGATGATGCGTAAAGAGGTTTTTGCCACAACTGGAACCCGTATGCGCGTGCGCGTGTTCGGAGGCTGGGACTTCGAGGAGTCTGATTTGGTTCGCTCTGATTTCGCAGCGCAAGGATATGATCGAGGTGTTCCCATGGGCGGAGACCTCACGGACGCTCCTGCGAGCGCTGCACCCAAAATGCTGATCCGCGCAGTTCGGGATCCTGACGGAGCAAACTTGGATCGTATTCAGATCGTAAAGGGTTGGACAACAGCAGACGGAGAACTGCAAGAGCGCATCTATAATGTGGCGTGGTCCGGAGACCGTGATCTGTCTGCGGATGGTACACTTCCGGCCGTTGGGAACACTGCAAATACCGAAACAGGGACTTATACCAACGAAATTGGCGCGCCTTTTCTTGAAGGCTATTGGTCCGACCCGGATTTTGATCCGGCACAACGCGCGTTTTACTATGTTAGAGTCCTCGAAATTCCGACGCCCTCCTGGTTGGTCTATGACCGCCTCGCACTTGGCGTTGAAATCCCCGAAGGTAAAACCTTGGTTCAGCAAGAGCGCGCTTACACGTCACCTATCTGGTACACGCCGGGAGGTTAAATGGGTGTTGAATGCAGGGTTGCATCTTGAATGTATCGCTAAAAGCTCGCTTTTTCTGACCGCTGCAAGAGTTGCGCCGGCTTGAAAAAAGGTGACAGCTCAAGGCTTTGCCAGTTTCGATTTGTGGTATATTATACTTGACGCAGATTTGCCCGGGAAAACTGAGAGAAAGCCCGCTTACCTGCTCTCTCTCCTTATAGGTTTAAAAGACTGCAGAGAATTTTTCTCACTCTGGCAAAAAATCATGCTAAACTGCTCGTAATTAAATACCTGTAAACAATGTTTTCTCTAGTGACCTGTTTTGAAAGAACCTGAAAAACTGCGCCGAAATTGCAGAGAAGGAAATGCCCAGTTACAGCAGACGCGCCGCGCCCTGCCTTTTGTTTTGGCGGTCTTCAGCAATTCAATGAATGCTTCGACCACCCCTGCAGAAGGAACTCTGCACAGGGGGCATGGTATCGTCTCATGCGACCCGACCTTGATCGGCCAGTTGCGGTTCAATGTCAGCTCTCCCGCCGACCTGAGTGTGCTGGCAAGTACTGCTGGGGTCGTAATTTTTCTTTTTTCCCCTGCAGTGCGGAATTTGCTGGTTAGGGAAAATTCAAACGCATTGTCTTTGGGGTTTTGCGGAGGGTTGATTACTCTGCTTGCTATTGAGGATCTGTTTCTTATCCACGAGAATGCGCTGGTGAATGAGAGTTTTTTTTTCTTAACCTACATTCTGATCGTGGCAATCGGATGTGGACTGTTCTGGAAGCAGTTCAATCGACACCCGACTGGGATTGCAATCGCAGCGATGCCCATATTCGCAGTTTCGCTTGTGGTCCACAGGCTGAAATCTTCGGCTCATACCAGCATCGAGGATTTCCGGAAACCAATTGAGGACAGTTCAAAATTCACTGGTGCCGTATGCAGCTTAGTTTTACTGTGTAAAACCAGCGCTGCTGCCAAACTGGAAAGAGTGCCGCTGTGAGGGACGAAGCCAACGATCTGCAACAGGTCTTGGAGAGGCCAGGTGAAACGGAACTTCCGTTGTCCTCAAAATATTTGTGGCAGTTAATCTATTACGGAATTCCTGCAATGGCGGTAATTTCGATAGTGATGACGGAGGTAAAAGCCCGCAGCGAGAACACCATTTTAATCGAGATCGGGGACCGCTTCATTCTGAATAATGAATTGAGCATTCCGACTGTCCTAAGCTTCCTGCTAATGGTGATGGCGGCCCAACTGGCGGTGTTGACCTACTTTGTTTGCCAAAAGAACAAGAGATCGGCGCTGAACCTGAATTGGCTTTTGGCAGCTGCAGCATTGGTGGCAATGGCCTTTGATGAAGTTGCTCAACTGCATGAAAGGGTGCCTGCGCCGGTGTTTCGAGAGTATTTTCTTGATCATGGCTGGATCTTTGCCGGGCTGATGTTGCTGGGAGCACTCGCTATTTTTTGTATTCCTTTCATGCTTTCATTGCCGCGCTACCTGGCAAAACAACTCTTTACGGCTTTCGCTATCTTCTTCTTCGGTGCCATCGTACTTGAAGGGATCGGCGGCTTTTACGCAACGCGGGCTGGAAAGGATGCATTCTATTACTTCATGACAACTCTCGAAGAATCCGCCGAACTGGTTGGGATTACATACCTGAACGTTGTTCTGATCGAGTATGTCTCAAAGCTTCGGCTCGTTCTGAGATTTGAAGAGGCTCCGGGCAGAAAACCCTGGTAGGCTCAGACTTTGTAGTAGTCATCAAAATGGCGGCGAATTCGATGTCGCCGCCAAAAGGAGTGGTCGCCACTATCGCTCAATCGATGGTCAGTACCAGTTTGCCCGTCGTTTCGCCCGATTCCAGACGGCGGTGTGCTTCGGCGGCTTTCGCGATAGGCAATGTGGTGATCTGTGGGCGGACAACGCCTTGTTCCAGAAGGTCAAAAACCTTCGTCAAATCAGCATTAAATTCATCAGGACGATTGATGAAATAGGTGTAGATGTCACTGACCCGAACTGCGACGGACTTCTGAAAATGCTTGGTGAGGTCTTCGCCAAACGTGCCGGCAGGAGGACCGGCAAGGAAGCCGAACAATACAACCGTACCCAGTGGAGCCAGTGCTTCAAGGTCGGATTTCAGTGTTTCGCCCGAAATTGGGTTCAAAGACAGATCGACACCGCGCCCGTGGGTAATGTCCATCACACGGGCGGCGACTTCTTCCGTACGGTAGTCGATCACGTGGTCCGCCCCTTGAGCCCACGCGTAGTCGACCTTGTCGGTGCTGGCCGAGGCAATCACCGTCAGGCCCAGATGCTTGGCGATGTGCTGGATCATCGTTCCGACGCCACCTGCGGCGGCGTGGACCAATACTGACTTTCCAGCTGTCGCGCCGCCCAGATTGACCAACATGTGATAGGCAGTCATCGCATTCACGGGAAGTGCTGCAGCAAGATCAAAGCCAATATCGCCGGCAATCTGCGTCACGTATGGCGCACCGATGACGGAGTGGCTGCCATAGCCGCCCGCGCCAATCGGCCCCATCCAGGCAACCCGGTCCCCGATTGTGAAACCTTCTACGCCTGCGCCGATGGCTTCGACAACGCCGGCGCCTTCAACCCCTGGCACTTGCGGCAATTCTGGCATCATGCCTTCAGGCATCTCACCACGGCGGATGATTGTGTCGATAAAGTTCACGGCACCAGCATGGTTGCGGATCAGGATTTCTCCGGCATCAGGCTGCGGGTTTCTGCGTTCTGCTTGGCGCAAAACCTCTGGCGCGCCAGTTTGGGTGATTTCTACAGCGTAGGGCATTGTGAATCTCCTTTGTGTTGCAAAAAAGATAACGAGCGCTGGCGCTGGAGATAATAGTTGATACTGGGAGTAATTATCCTGAAAATGGAATAATGATCTACAACGACCTCGCCCTTTTTACCGCCGTTGCAAAGCACCTCAGCTTTTCCGATGCGGCAGAGCACCTGAACATCCCTCTTAGCCGTGTCAGTCGCAGGGTGGCCGAATTGGAAGATCACCTGGGGACTAAACTGTTTGAACGCACAACCCGTCAAGTGCGCCTGACCGAAAAGGGGCGGCGGCTATTGGATTGTTGTCAGGAGCCTGTCGAAGCGCTGCAGAGCATTGCTGGATTTACCGGAGACACCAGGCATCACACGATCCGCATCACTGCCCCGCCATTGGCCGCCCGCACGACCATTGGCCCGCGTCTGTTGGAGTTTGCCGCTCGGAACCCGGAAGTTCGAATTGATTTAACCACGACTAACACCATGCTGGATTTCTTTCGTGACAATATCGACCTGGCTTTTCGCCTTGGACCGCTGAGCGACTCAAGTCTTGTGGCAAAGCGGCTTTGGGCGGTGCCCTACTGCTTCTGCGCGGGAGCTGGGTTTGTCGCCGAACACGGGTTGCGAGGAACTCTATCTCGGCAGCGATTGCTGGCTTTGCCTGCATTGTCCTCAGGTCAGCCTTGGGCGCTGCAGACAGGGGAGGTGGTTCAGCCTCCGCATGTTGTGCACAGGTTGATTGATCTTGATGTCGTTGCCGAAGCCGCCCGCCGTAATCTGGGCATCGCCATGCTGCCAACGGACATGACGGGACGTGATTTGCTGCAGTTGCAGGTCACGGACACGATCCCTTTGGTCCGCGATATGTTCGCCGTCTATCCTGACCGCCGCCTGCTGCCTGCGCGTGTCAGGAACCTGATTGATTTCATGGCGGGCAAGTGACGCGCCAGTAGTATCTAAGGGCGTCATTTTCCTGGATAAGGGCCATTGAACTTCGACCAGCGCTCACCCTTTTTTCACATCCCCGGAAAATCGCGCAGCGTTCTCTTTGGAAAAAGCGCTGGCATCTGCATTTGCGTCCCAGAATTGAGGGTTAGGCTTAGGTATGGTCAGCGCTTTTTGCACGGCGGGACGCGCGTCGATGCGTTTGAACCAGGCATGAAGGTGCGGCAGGTCATCGATGTCGACCCTTGCCCAGACATAAGCGCGTGCCCACGGATAGAGCATCATGTCTGCAATGGTGTATTCACCGACCGCGATCCAGTCCCGCCCGTTCAATCGAGCGTTCATCACTTCAAGCAAGCGGCGACTTTCGTCGATATAGCGTCGGATCGAAAATGGCTCGACATGGCCGTTGGGGGCGGCGATGTGCTGGAAATACATTGCCTGACCCATCATTGGGCCGATATGGCCGACCTGAAACAGCATCCATTGCATCACTTCTGACCGTTTGGTGGGGTCAGAAGGCAGAAATTTCCCGTATTTTTCGGCCAGATGCCACAGGATTGCGCCGCTTTCGAAGATCGCGCGATCCTCGGATCGATCCACGATAGTCGGGATTTTCCCATTGGGATTAAGCGCCAGAAACTCTGGCGCTTTCTGTTCCTGCTTGGAAAAATTGACGTGCGTCAGATCGTAAGGAACGCCAGCCTCTTCCAACAAGATGACTGGCTTGTAGCCGTTCATCGTGCCTGCGGTGTAAAGATGGATATCAGGCTGGGACATGTTCGACCTCGGCAAAAGCGGTTTTCAGATGTGCTTCGTAGCGGGCGAAGTCACTTTCGATGTTCGGGTTCTTCATGACATCGAAGGCAGCAAAGGTGGGCAGAGCCTGCATGGCCATGAACCTCGCCGTCAGGTGCAGCGGGCGTAGCAGGTCATCAACACTACTTCCGGCAAAGAACGGCTCGGCAGGGTTGTCAAAGGCTTCCTTGGGGGCGTTGAAAGTGACGGACAGCATGTATTTCTTGTCGGTCAGCTTTCCGCCCATGCCATAGTTTGCCGTTGGAGCGTCAGAGGTCCGGCCATCACCATTGGCAAACCGCCCGTCCATGCCCATGGTATAGACTTCGTCCATATATTTCTTGAATACCCAAGGAACACCCATCCAGTTCACTGGGAACTGCATGATGATCGCGTCTGCCCATAAATGCGCTGCGATTTCTGCGTTCGTGTCATAACCATCGGCAACGGTGGTGACACGCACGGTGTGGCCCATTCGAGTCAGGCTGTCGCGTGCCAGTTTCGTCAGGCTGGCATTCAGGGTTCCGGGGGCTGACTCATATGGCTGCGTACCGTTTACGATCAGGAAGTTGCTCATGTCCGTGTCCTTGTTGTGGAGCGCACCACTTGACTTGTGGTGGGTCTGAGGAGAAGTTGTGATCTAAGGTGTAAAAAGCAACCAGTATACTTTTGGTAACCTGCGACTTCAGGAAAGACCCAGTGATGCGTGCACAAATCAAAGCAGACGAGAACGGGCGCAAACGTGCTGTGGATACGTGTCTTGAACCTTGTCCGATCGAACGCGGGATGCGGATTTTGGGCGGAAAGTGGACAGGGTCGATTCTGTGGCACCTGAAAGACGGGCCGACGCGTTTCAATGATCTCTCTCGGCTGATCGGAGGGGCCAGCAAGAAGATGATTACAGAGCGGTTACGCCAGCTTGAGGCGCAGGGTCTTGTAACGCGCAATGTCCTACAGACCTCTCCGGTTTCGGTTGAATATGCGATCACTGACCTGGGGAAGACGGCTTTGGGATTTCTGGACGAGTTGCGAAAGTGGGCAGATTCTCTGCCGGCATCAATTTCAGGCAAAGATTTGCAATAATTTGCAAAAAACAAAAACTAATCTACGATAATATCGCATGCATGGGTTTGTCGCTCCAGCCTCTTGATGGGTGGTGCGCTGGCATGTTTCAATTTTCTGGCCAACTCGGTGTATCGTGCCGTTGGCCAAAACGCTCGGGAAGTTTCGCTTTCCGACAATTGCCTGAAAGGTGCGTCACGGTCAGACCGGGAAAAATAAGCACCACAGACGACCAACATGGAGATATAAAATGAAAAAAATTGCAACGCTATTGGGAGGCGCGTCAATGGCGATCGCCGGACCGGCGATGGCGGCCGATATTGTGATCGGTGTTCCGAACTGGCCTTCAGTGAACGCGACGGCGCACATCTTGAAGGTGGCGATCGAACAGAACCTGGGACTTGAGGTCGAACTGCAGAATGGCACCAACCCGATCGTGTTCGAGGCGATGGATTCTGGCGCGATGCATGTCCACCCCGAGGTCTGGATGCCGAACCAGCAGAACCTGCATGACACCTATGTCACTGACAAAGGCACCGTTGCATTCAATCCAAACGGCGTTGAGGCGTTCCAGGGTATGTGCGTCGACAAGGCGACGGCGGATGCCAATGATATCCGGTCGATCGACGATCTGACCAACCCCGATATTGCGGCGCTGTTCGATAGCAATGGTGACGGTCAGGGTGAGGTTTGGATCGGGGCGCCAGGCTGGGCATCGACCAACGTCGAGAAAATCCGCGCTAAGTCCTATGGATATGATCAGGTCATGGAGCTGACCGAGATTGACGAGACGGTGGCGTATGCGAACCTCGACAACGCGATCAAGGCGGGCGAGCCCTGGGTCGGATTCTGCTACACGCCACATTACGTGTTCGCGCTGCATGACATGCAGATTCTGGAAGAGCCGGCCTATGACGCGTCCAAGTGGAATGTCCTGCAGCCCACCGACGATCCGGAATGGCTAGAGAAATCCGAGGCCGGTGTGGCCTGGGATCTGGCCTATCTTCACCTGCACTATGCAAAGTCCCTCGAGGATGAGTTCCCCGAAGTTGCCCAACTACTGGCCAACATGAAGCTGGACACTGAAACAGTGTCGGCCATGACCTATGCGCTGGTGATCGAAGGCAAAGAGCCGCTGGCTTACGCCGAAGAATGGGTGACCGCAAACGAAGATGCTGTTCTGGGCTGGATGTCACAGTGATTGACGCCGACCGGAGCTGAAACTCGGGCAGGCCGTCGGAATCGTCCGGCGGCCTGTTCTGCATCAAAGGGACAAGTATGACCGAAACAGTCGTAAAACTGACGGATGTCTGGAAAATCTTTGGCGCTCGGGCCGAAGAAGCCATGGCTGCCGTGCGGAACGAGGGGATTGGAAAACCCGAAGTTCTGGAGAGATTCAATTGCGTCGTGGGTGTGCAGGGTGCCACCTTCGAAGTGCCTCGGGGCGAGATTTTTTGCATTATGGGCCTGTCTGGCTCGGGCAAGTCTACGCTGGTGCGGCACGTTAACCGTCTGATCGAGCCGACTTCCGGCAAGATCGAGATTTTGGGCCATGATGTGTCCAAGATTTCAGAGGCCGAACTGCGCCGGATTCGTGCGCAGCAGATCGGGATGGTGTTCCAGCACATGGCGCTGATGCCGCATCGGTCGGTGCGGGACAACGTGGCCTATCCGCTGGAAATTCGCAAAGTATCGAAGTCCAAGCGCTGGGCGGTTTCCGACCACGCGCTGGGTCTGGTGGATCTGACCGGCTATGAAGACCGCCTGCCCAAAGAGCTGTCAGGTGGTATGCAACAGCGGGTGGGGATTGCCCGCGCGCTGGCCTCTGACCCGGAAATCCTGCTGATGGACGAACCGTTCTCGGCCCTTGATCCGCTGATCCGTCTGCAATTGCAGGATCAGTTCAAGGCGCTGGTGGCGCAATTGCAGAAGACCACTCTGTTCATTACCCACGATCTGGACGAGGCCATTCGCATCGGCCACCGTATCGCCATCATGAAGGACGGTGTGATCGTGCAGATCGGCACGCCGGAAGACATCGTCATGAACCCGGCTGACGACTATGTGCGAGAATTCGTTCAGGGCATCTCCAAGCTGAAACTGGTCAAGGCGCATTCGATCATGGAGCCGATGGGCAGCTTTTCCGGATCGCTGGACGGCGCGCCGCGCGCAGATGAGGGCGCGGATCTGGATCAGTTGATCGACCTTGCAGTGAACACCGATATGCCGGTCGTCATCACGGACTCTGGCAATGACGTGGGCGTTGTAACCAAGCCGCGCCTGCTGCGCGGAATTCAGGGGGGCAAAAATGACTGATGCAGCAATGGAAATGAAAGTCACAGCCGCCTCGGATATCGAAGTGGATCGCGAGGCGCTGGATCGGTCCATCCACGAATTTGCCGGTCCGAATGGCGACTATTATGTCAACGCCTTCCACAAAATTCACGATGCCACCAGCCCGGTGCCCAATACTTTCAATATCTGGGCGGCGGTGTTGGGGCCATTCTGGTCGGCGTCGCGGGCCATCTGGGGCATGTTCTGGACCTTTCTGATCCTCGAGATCATCGCCTGGGTTCAGATTGGACGCGGTGCCTGGGGCAATCCAGGGGCTGATCTGGCCGAACGGGCCGAACGTCAACAGACCCGTGCGAACGAATTGCTGGAACGGGCAGCGGCGGCCACGGAACAAGCCGATATCGACCGGTTCAACCGTCTGGCAGAAAACATCCAGAAAGCGGCGGATAATAGCTTTGCCCAGGCACAGGCCGCGCAGGCCGAGGCGACGGGGATCATGATCACCGGCCTGTTGATGCTGCTGGTGTTCAAACTGGCACAAGGGTTCTACGCTGATCGGGTTTATGAAAAGCAGTACTCGAAATGGCGGATTGATCCGGCCACCACAGAAAGCGGTCGGTCCACGCGCAACACGGTGCTGGGCGCAGTGTTGGTGGCCGCGATTGCGCCGCTGATCATCTATAAGTTCACTGTAAACGCGTCGCTGGCGATGCTGGATGCCTTCCCGGAAGAACAGGTTTCAGCATTGATACTGGGCGAAGGCGAAGGGACCTTGTTCTCGAATCTGGCCAGTTGGATGGAGGCACAGATTGACGCCGCAGCAGCCGCAGGAGGTGACGTCTTTGACGGAATCGTCGCCGGCGTGCGTTCTGTTCTGGATGCGTTGACAGTTGCATTGATCGGGTCTCCGTGGCCGGTTGTCATGCTGGTGATCTGTGTGACCGCCTGGCGCGCAGCAGGGCCACGCGTGGCGATCTTCACGGCCTCTTCGCTGGCCTATATCGCCCTTCTGGGCTATTGGGATGTGGCGATGGAGACAGTGGCGCTTGTCGGTGCGGCGGTGCTGCTGTGTGTTGTGTTCGGCATTCCGCTGGGCATCTGGTTTGGCAAGTCCAAACGCGCCTATCGCGCGGCAGAGCCCGTGCTCGACCTGATGCAGACGCTTCCGGCCTTTGTGTACCTGATCCCGATCATTGCCTTTTTCGGCACAGGCAACCCGCCGGGCATTTTGGCCACGATCATCTTCGGCATGCCGCCAGTCATTCGACTGACTGCTTTGGGGATGCGCGGTGTACCGGACAGTATCAAGGAGGCAGCAGTGGCCTTTGGAGCATCGAAATGGCAATTGCTGAAGGATGTTGAAATCCCGCTGGCCTTGCCTTCGATCATGACCGGGGTAAACCAAACCATCCTGATGTGCCTGTCGATGGTGGTGATCATCTCGCTGATCGGTGGCGGCGGTCTGGGCAAGGAAATCCTTGAGGCGCTGCAATACGCTGCCAAGGGTCCGGGTCTGCTGGGCGGTTTTGCCATCCTGTTCCTTGCAATGGTGATGGACCGGATCGTGCAGGGCGCCTTCCGGCGAGAAGACGAGAAAATCTAAACAAACCCGCCCCCGGTTTCAGCCGGGGGCGTTTTTCTTTTACTGGGGAAGACAATGACCGACCGTTATGAACAATCCATGATGGAAAACCTCTACTGGTGGGGGGTGCCCACCTTGTTCCGCTGCCCGAATGTCGGGCCCGAAGGGCAGGATATCGCGTTGGTGGGCGTTCCCCATTCCACTGGAAATGGCACGACCGAGCGGGATCAGCATCTGGGTCCGCGCGCGCTGCGCCATGTCTCGGCCGTGCAACGTCGGGTACATTCATTGTTCGAGATCGACCCTTGGAACAGTGCACGGATTGCCGATGTGGGCGACGTGCCGTTTCCCAAGGCCAATGACAACGAGGACTGCATCGAGCGCATCACGGAGTTTTACAAGGATATCGACGCGGCAGGCGCGCGGCCTGTCTCGGTCGGTGGCGATCACTCCATAACGGGTGGGATCGTGCAGGCGTTGGGCAAAGGCAAGTTGGCAGGTGGTGAACCGATCAGCTTCCTGCATCTGGACGCGCACACGGATGTGTTTACCAAGGTTGATCATTTTCTGGGTGCCAAGAAATCTGCGGCGCACTGGGGGGCGTATCTGGCAGATCAAGGGCAGGTCGACCCGACGCGGTCTATGCAGATCGGGCTACGGGGGCATCCGCGCAGCCTGGACTGGCTACAGCCGTCATACGACTATGGCTACAACATCGTCACCATGCGGGAATTCCGACAGCGCGGGCTGGAGGATGTGGTGGCGCAGACCAAAGAGGTTCTAGGTGATCGCCCGGTCTATATCACCTTCGATCTGGACTGCCTCGACCCAACTGTTGCGCCTGCGGTGTCCAATCTGGAACCCGGTGAGAAAGGGTTCGACATTGACGAGGCCGTCGGCATCATACGCGCGGCGCGCGGGTTGAACATTGTGGGCGGAGACGTGGTTTGCATGATGCCCACTAAGGACAGCCCCAACAACATCACTGCCCTGACCGCGGCAGCGGTGATGTTCGAGATGATCTCGATGATCGCGGAAAACGTCAGCGCGGCCTAGAGCCGCCGCACATCGACAGCCTGCGCCAGAACGCAGAGCAGTTCGAACATCAGCGAGATGCCAAGCCAGGCCGTGCCGCCCTCGGGATCGAAGGGCGGCGCAACTTCGACCAGATCGGCCCCGACCAGATTGATACCAGCCATCTTGCGGATGACTTGCTGCGCTTGAAAACTATTCGGTCCGCCGATTTCCGGTGTGCCGGTGCCGGGGGCATAGGTCGGGTCCACAAAGTCGATGTCATAGGTGCAATAGGTGGGTGCGGTGCCGACGATGCTGCGCACCTCGGTCATGACGTCGTCGATGCCCCGATCAAACAGTTCTTCGATGCGGATGATGCGAATGCCCTGCGCCTCGCCCCATTCGATGTCCTCGGTGTTGTAGGCCGTGCCGCGAATACCGACCTGCACAAAGCGTTTGGGGTCGACCAGCCCTTCCTCGACCGCGCGTCGGAACGGAGTGCCGTGGGTAAATTTATGGCCACCGAAATAGGTGTCGAAAAGGTCTGTATGGCTGTCGAACTGGATCAGACCCAAAGGCCCGGATTGGGCCAGCGCGCGCAGCACCGGCAGGGTGGTCAAATGATCCCCTCCGGCGGTCAGCGGGGTAATGCCGCGGGTGCGCAATTCCGAGTAGAAGGCGGTAACCCGGTTCAACGTATCCCCGATATCCACCGGGTTTGGCGCGACGTCCCCCAGATCGGCGCAATTGACCAATGAGAAAGGCGCGACGCCTGTCACCGGGTTCATGGCCCGGATCATCGTTGAAAAATCTCGCAACTGCCGTGGCCCATGCCGCGCGCCAGGGCGATTGGTGGTGCCTCCATCCCAAGGGATGCCGACCAATCCAAGCTCAACCTCGCCGATACGGTCATGATCCAACGGGACGCTGGGCAAACGCATGAAGGTGGGGATGCCCGCGAACCGGGCAAGCTCCATCGCCGAGACTGGCTGAAAAAACGAATTGGTCATCTGGTCCCCATCTTCTGAGTTTAGTTACGTGAGCCTAGCGACAGATGTGTTGCTTGGGAATGGTCTGACTCGCCTAGATCAGGATGCGGAAGCGAATGCGGTTTTTGACGACCTGCGCGCCCGTCAGTTCTTCTAGCGGGCGGGGTGCTAACGGTTGGGAGAGACAGGGTAATCTTACCCAATTTCTCCTCGTTGCCCCGTTTAGATTTTTTCGAAACATTCAATCTGGTCGGGGCCGGTGTTTTCAACGTGAAAAACGGTTTGGTTGGACTCAAGTGAACGGTTTTTGCTAAATTAAACCGTTAAGTGCAGGCTAATATTGAGATCAGGATTGACTGTGAGCAGCTCCGACTGGGTAACTTCCCCATTGTCGTTGGCCGAAAATTTTGCTTGGTTCTATTTCGAAGAAATCGAAACAATGGGTGTGCGCAGTGTCGAAACCTCTGAGCCTTCGTTGGCTGGAAATCTTCCGGCTTGTCGCCAAATCGGGGTCGATCCAGCAAGTCGCGTCTGAGACAAGTTTGTCCATCAGCACTGTCTCGAACCACCTACGCAATCTCGAGGCTGCGCTGGGGGTCGACCTCGTTGATCATGGGCGGCGCCCGATGGGCCTGACCCCTGCGGGAGAGGTGTTTGCGCGTTACGTGCGCGACGGGCTGACGGTGCTGAAACGAGGTGAGGCCGAAATTCGCTCGGGCAACTGGCAGCACGCCACGGATCTGCGGCTGGCCCTTGTCAACGATTTCGACAACCAGATCGCCCCAGACCTTTTCCGTTTTCTGGCTCAGGCCCTGCCGCGGTGCAGTTTCCGACACTACACGCGCCCAAGCCATGAGATTATTACCAATTTGCAAGAGCACAAATTGGACGCCGGAGTTGCCACCCGGCCCTCGGAACGGACCGATGGGCTGAAAGAATATCCGCTGATGCGGGATCCTTTTATCGTGATCTTGCCCAACTCCTATCAGGGCACACCCGAAGACTTGCTGACGCCGGACGCAGAGTTGCCTCTGTTGCGCTATTCTCGGGATTACATGATAGGCAAGCAGATTGAAATTCAGCTGACCCGCAGCAAGTACAATCTCCCCAACCGGTTTGAAATGGAGTGCAACCACTCGATCATTGGTCTGGTCGCCGAAGGCAGTGGTTGGGCGATCACAACCGCCGCCTGTTATCATCGTGGTCAAAGGTTCCACGATAGCGTCGTGGCGCTTCCGTTCCCAGGTCGGAACTTCGTTCGCACGGTGTCTTTGTTCACGACCGAGGTGTATCCCGAGACGACCTCGAAGCTGATCCAAAAGGTGATGGCCCAACTGATCCGGCAGCATTTCACCGATCCGATGTGCGCAAGTCATACGTGGTTGAAAGATGATTTCCGTACCATGGAGTCCGAGACCGCCTAGGTGCCGGCTGGCGGCCCGAGGGATTGGCGCTCAACGATATGCGTCGCCAGCCGTGCGCTTGTGCCGGAGCCTTGGTTTTCGAGCATTCTAACCAGTTCCAGCGCGGCCTTTCGGCCCATTTCCCGGTGCGGTACATGCACAGTGGTCAATGCGGGCGTCGCGATCCGCGCCAGTTCGATGTCGTCAAACCCGGTGATGGAAACGTCCTTGGGGACTTGCAACTTCATTTCTTGCGCCCGGTGCAGTGCGCCCACGGCCAGGACATCGTTGCCGCAAAGGATCGCAGTGGGCGGCTTGGTGTGCGACATCATCTTGGAAAAGGCTTCGGCACCGTTTTCAATCTCATAGGGTGTTTCTACGATGGTTAGGTCTGAGGTTGATAGATTGCTCTGTCTGACCGCGTCCTTAACGCCCTCAATCCTCAGGCGGGCTCGATCATTGCCCGCACTGATGCCAGAAATCATGCCAATATTTCTATGCCCCAGCTCAATCACACGGTTTGCCAACTCGGCCATCGCCGTACGGTTGTCAAAGCCGATGGAGGCAATCTGCGCATCGGGCAGATACGACCAAGCGACCAGCGTGGATATACTCCTGCGCTCAAGTTCCTCATAAATCCGAGGGTCGCGATCATGCCCAATCAACAGCAACCCATCCGCGCCACGCGCGACCAGGGTTCTGATTTGTTCTTCTTCAATCTCGGGGTTGTAGGCAGAGCTTGAAACCAGCAGCGTATAGCCGTGCTGATGCAACTCTTCCTGAAACGCCTGTAGGCCACGGGCGAAGATTGCATTTTCCATCGTTGGAATGATCGCGCCTATTGTCGACGTTCGCTTGGCCGCCATTACGCGCGCGGCAAAATTTGGCATGTATCCTAGCGCATCAACTGCTGACTGAACCCGTTCGCGCGTCGCCTCGACCACCTGGTCCGGGTTATTCAGGCAGCGCGACACTGTCGCTGTCGAAACTCCGGCCAGTTTGGCTACGTCATCCAATGTTGGCGCCGATCGAAGTTTCGACATTTCCAAACCTGCAATTCACTTTTGCCAATAAGTTTAGCCTCAAGTGCGCCTCAAGGAAAGCAGTTATGTAAGCGCTTGCATTTTTCATGTAAGCGCTTACAAGTGTCGTCGGACCGAATCCAAAGGGAGTCCAGGAAATGTTTCTGACCGCATCCATCATCGTGTTCGTCATCTACTTTGCGAACGTCGCCATGGGTGCCTTTGCGGGCAGCGCGTTTCTGGGGGACGTAGGTGAGATGTTGGTTCTGTTCGCGGCGTCGATCCTGTTCGTTGTCGCAATTCTGAAAAAGGAGGCTGACCGCGACGCAGAAAGCGACAGCTGACTTTTTTGCTTGGGAGGGCATTTGATGAACAACGACAGAAGTGATCTGGCGTCGGAAGAGCGCCGCAATTTCCTGAAACTCAGCGCCGGTGGCGCGTTCACGGCGGCGATGGTTGCCGGTGCCGCTGGGGTGCTGTGGTCGTCCGAGGCCGCCGCGCAAACCGCCAGGGAAGAGAGTGAGCGCGAGAAGGCGGCTGAGCATGTGATGACAATTGCCACAGCCTATGTGTTGGGCGCGTCGCGCAGCTATCCGATTATGCAACTGGACCTGAAGGAAAACATCCAGAACGCCACCAATGGCAAGGTGTATGTAAAGCTGGCACCAGGCGGGCAGCTAGGTGCAGGCGGATCGCTGGTACAGAAAGTGCAGGGCGGCACCATTCAGGCCGCGCAGCATTCGCTGTCGAACTTTGCGCCGTTTGCCTCAACCGTTGACCTGATCAACATGCCGTATCTGTGTGGCTCGAACCAGCGTTTCACCAACCTGGTGCATTCCGATACCTGGAAGAACGAGGTTCACCCCAAAGTCGAGGCCGCCGGGTTCAAAGCATTGTTCTACGTGGTGATCGACCCGCGTGTTGTCGCGGTGCGTCAGGGTGGCAATCCGATTGTCACGCCAGCGGATATGAGTGGCGTGAAGTTCCGCGTGCCGGGCTCGAAAATGCTGCAGCAATATTATCGCATGGTGGGTGCGAACCCGACACCGGTTGCGTGGGGCGAGACCCCTTCGGCGATCAAGCAGGGCGTGGCCGATGCGCTCGATCCGTCGGTTGGTGCACTGTATGTGTTTGGCTTCAAGGACATCCTCAGCAATGTGACTTTCACGCAGGCGGTGCCGGACAGCCAAGTCTATTCCTGTAACCTCGAATGGTTCAACTCGATGCCAGCGGATGTGCAGGAAGGCATCATGTGGGGTTCGGAGATGACCAGCCATCAGAACCTGTCCAAGGTCCCTTCGGCTCGCGCCTATGCCATGGCCGAGTTGAACAAGGCCGGTGTGCAGTTCCAGTCGCTGACTGATGATCAACTGGCCGAATGGAAAGATGTTGGCGGTTATCAGCGGTCGGAATGGGATCCGTTCAAGACCGAGTTGGCCGGGTCGATGGACAACTTCGAAAAGCTGGTCGAAGCGGCCGGCACACAGGGCAAATATTACGTCCACGACGCGTAACGCCATCTTGAGTGCCCGTGCTGGGCGCTCGGTTTTACCACTGACAGTCAGGCTTGAAAGGGCCCGAAACAGAAGGCGTGTGCCTGGCTGTTCTATCGCCGAGGGATAAGATGACCATTCTTCAAAACATAGACCGCAACGCTGAGCGCTGGCTTCTGCTGGTGTTCTACGTGATGCTGGTCATTACCATGGCCATCGAGGTTCTGCGGCGCGAGATTTTCGCATTCTCCTCGATCTGGGGCGAAGAGATCGTCCGCTATTCCTTTATCTATCTTGCTTGGATCGGGGCGGCGGCGGCGGTCAAGGAACGCGCCCATATCCGCATCGACGTTATCATGCATTACTTGGGGCAGCGCCCGAAGGCGGTGCTGTATATCTTCGGTGATCTGGTGATGTTCGTGGTGGCGATCATCGCGTTGTACTGGTCCTTCGAAGCCGTGCATGTCTCGGCCAAGTTTGGATCGGTGACGGATGGACTGCGGGTATCGAAGGTCTGGTTCCTGATGGCCGTACCCACCGGATTTGCGCTGATGATCTGGCGTCTGATCCAGTCTTTCCTGCGTGATTTGAAATCCCTTCGTGACGGCACGCCCGTTTTCGAAGGCGACAAACTATTTGATTGAGGAGATCTTGGATGCTCTGGAACTCCCTCAATCAAACCGTTGAACTGGGCTGGGATTTCTACGTCCCCGTGATCCTGTTCGTCGGCCTGATCGCCATGGCCGTACCGGTCTGGGCCGCCATTGGCTCAGCTGCGATCGTCATGCTGATCATGTCCGGCGACCTGCCACTCAGCCTTGTGGGCGAGAGCCTGTTCACCGGCATCGACGCCTTTGCCCTGACCGCCGTGCCACTGTTCATCCTGACCGGTGACGTTTTGGTGCGTACCGGGCTGTCTCGCAAATTTCTCGATGTGGCCGAGGCGCTGACCTGCTTCGCCAAGGGCGGTTTTGGCTCGGCGACCGTGCTAGTCTGCGGTATGTTCGCTGCGATCTCTGGCTCGGACGCGGCAGGTGCTGCCGCCGTAGGCCGGATGACCATCAACCGGTTGGTCGAAAGTGGCTATCCGCGCCCCTATGCCTGTGCGTTGGTGGCGGCAGGGGCCTGTACCGGCATTCTGATCCCGCCTTCGATTGCTTACATCATTATCGGATTGGTGCTGGGTATTTCTGCCTCGACCCTGTTCCTTGCCGCTCTTATCCCAGGCTTGGCCATTCTGGTCTCGATCCTGATCACCAACATCATCATGAACCGCATCTACGCCTATGAAGGCGGCGGCATGATGACCATGGGTGAATGGCTGGCCAACCTGGTCAATGCGCTGAAATCCGGCTGGTATGCTTTCATCGTGCCCGGCATCATCTTCTACGGTATCTTCTCGGGCCGCCTGACACCTACCGAGGCTGGTGCGACTGCAGTGGTCGTCACTATCATCATGGGTTTCATTCTGCGAACGCTGACACTGGCCGACTTCCCCTCGATGTTGGTCAGCTCGGCCAAGGTGAACGGGGTTATCCTTCCGATCATTGCCTTCTCCGCTCCCTTGGCCGAGGCGCTGGCGATCATGGGGGTGCCGCAAGGCTTTGTGACCTCGGTGACGGCCATGACCGATGATCCTTACCTGCTGATCCTGCTGATGATCGGCATCCTGATCGCTGCGGGCTGTGTCATGGAGACGACACCGAACATCGTCATCCTCGCGCCAATCCTGAAACCGCTGGCGGACAATATCGGCATGAACGAAATCCAGTTCTGCATCATGATGATCACCGCGCTGGGTGTGGGCTTTATCACCCCGCCGCTGGGTCTGAACCTGTTCGTTGTATCTGGCATTACAGGCGAGTCCATTCTGAAGATTGCCGCGCGTGCCGTGCCATTTGTATTGACGATGCTGATCGTGGTGATCCTGATCGCCTACGTTCCGGCGGTATCGACCACCCTGCTTCCTGAAATCTACCAATAGGATCTTTTGACCATGCCTCGTGACTATCTCAAAAAGGCGACTTTGACGGCGCAATCTCATGCCACCGAGGTGCATGATACGGTCAAGACCATTCTTGCCGATATTGAGTCAGGTGGGGACGCCAAGGCGCTGGAATATGCGGCCAAGTTCGACAAGTTCGACGGCAATGTCCTGATGACTCAGGACGAGATCGATGCGGCCATTGCGCTGGTGCCGGAAAAACTGAAACAGGACATCCGGTTTGCCCATGACAACGTCCGCCGCTTTGCCGAAACGCAGAAGGCCACGGTGTCAGACGTGCAAATGGAGATCGTGCCGGGTTTCATAGCCGGCCAAAAGGCGATCCCTGTGGATGCGGCGGGGTGTTACGTGCCGGGTGGGCGCTACAGCCATATCGCCAGTGCGATCATGACTGTGACCACAGCTAAAGTAGCAGGATGCCGTCACATCACCGCTTGCTCGCCTCCGCGTCCGGGCGAGGGTGTTGCCCCCGCAATCGTCTATGCCGCACATATCTGCGGCGCCGACAGCATTCTGGCCATGGGCGGTGTACAGGGCGTGGCCGCGATGACCTATGGCCTGTTCGGTCTGCCGCGCGCCAATATCCTTGTCGGACCCGGCAACCAGTTCGTGGCCGAGGCCAAGCGTATTCTTTACGGCAAGGTTGGCATCGACATGATCGCGGGCCCAACAGATAGTCTGATCCTTGCTGATGGCAGCGCTGACGCCCATGTAGTGGCAACCGATTTGGTCAGTCAGGCCGAGCACGGGTATAACTCACCCGTCTGGCTTGTGACGGATGACCGTGCGCTTGCGCAGAAGGTGATGGAACTTGTTCCCACCCTGATCGAAGACCTGCCCGAACTCAACCGCGAAAATGCCTCCGCCGCGTGGCGTGATTATGCTGAAGTGATCGTCTGTTCGGACCGTGAGGAGATGGCGGCCTGCTCCGATGAGTACGCCCCGGAGCACTTGACAGTTCAGGCCGAGGATCTGGATTGGTGGCTGGACCGGTTGACCTGCTATGGCTCGCTATTTTTAGGTGAAGAAACCACTGTCTCCTATGGTGACAAGGCCACCGGCACGAACCATGTGCTGCCGACCTCTGGCGCGGCCAGCTATACTGGCGGGTTGAGCGTCCACAAATACATGAAGATCGTTACCTGGCAGCGTGCAACGCGAGAAGGGTCGAAACCGATAGCGGTGGCAACGGCGCGTATCTCTCGGCTGGAAGGAATGGAGGGACATGCCCGCGCGGCGGACGTGCGTCTGGCCAAATATTTCCCCGACGAACAGTTCGACCTGAACGCAGATGGGTGACCCGAGAACGCTTTTTGATCTGACGGGGCGAGTGGCCTGCGTCACCGGAGCCAGTTCGGGTCTTGGTCGCCGAGCGGCTGTGGCGTTGGCCGCTGCAGGTGCGCGCGTGGTCGGCGTGGCGCGCAGGGCCGAAGCTCTGGCCAAGATGCAGCAAAAGATCGGTGAATGTGCCGACACCGTAGTTGCTGACGTGGCCGACCGGTCGAAAATTGGCGAAATGGTGGAACGGGTCGGGTCGAAGTTCGGCCCCCCCGACATCCTTATTCATGCCGCAGGGGTGAACACCCGGGAAGCGGCTGATGACGTGACGCCCGAGAAGTGGGACGCAACCCTCGCCCTGAACCTCAGTGCGCCATTTTTTCTGAGCCAGGCGATGGTACCTGCCATGAAGGAACGTGGTTGGGGGCGCGTCGTGAATTTTGCCTCGCTGCAGACCACGCGGGCTTTTCCGGGTGGCATTGCCTATGGCGCAACCAAGGCCGGGGTGGGGCAACTGACCCGCGCTATGGCCGAGGCGTGGTCGCCTCACGGCATTACCGCAAACGCCATCGGTCCGGGGTTTTTCCCGACAGAGCTGACACAGGCCGTATTCGATGACCCGGAACGTGCCGCACGGAACGCGGCCCAGACCTGCATCCAACGCAACGGACGAATGGAAGATATAGACGGACCAATCCTGTTTCTGTGCTCAAAGGCGTCGGATTACGTCACCGGGCAGGTGCTGATGGTTGACGGAGGGTTCACGGCGAAATGAAAGCTCTGGTCTATGAAGGTGTGGAGCAGGTGGCGCTCCGGGATGTGCCGGACGCAGCATCGCGCAACGGTGAGCACCTTATCCGTGTCGAAGCCGCAGGCATTTGCGGTTCGGACATGCACGCTTATCTGGGGCATGACGCCCGGCGTCCGGCGCCGCTGATCCTTGGGCATGAGGCCGCAGGTACTGTCGTGGGAGGTCCGCGCGACGGGGCGAGGGTGACAATCAACCCGCTGGTGACCTGTGGCACCTGCGCGGTCTGTCGGACTGGGCGCGAGAATCTGTGCGCGGATCGTCAGATCATCTCGATGCCACCACGCGAAGGGGCTTTTGCCCAATACGTCGCCATGCCGGAAACCAATCTGGTCGAGGTGCCGGACCATGTGAGTTTCGCCAAGGCGGCTCTTGCCGAACCGCTGGCAGTCAGCTGGCATGCTGTTCGGCTTGCTCTTGATGCGATGCATCCGGCGATGGACCGCAAAGCGCTGGTGATCGGCGGCGGAGCCATCGGTGTGGCGGCGGCGCTGGCCCTGTCAGCGGCTGGGGTTGAGGACGTTGTAATCGTTGAGCCCAGCGACCTGCGGCGCACATATTTGCGGCGCAAGGATGCGTTCAATGTAGTAAAAGAAGCGACCGAAACCTTCCCGCTGGTGATCGACGCGGTCGGGTTTGCCGCTACCCGCGCCACGGCTTCAGCGTTGGTGCAGCCGGGCGGCGTGATCGCGCATGTCGGGCTGGGTGAGGATGCCGGAGGGCTGGATGTTCGCCGCATGACCTTGCAGGAAATCACTTTTATCGGCACCTATACGTATACGGCCGAGGATTTCCGGCAGACTGCACAGGCCATTTTTGACGGCCGTCTAGGTACGTTGGACTGGATTGAGGAACGAACCTTGTCCGAAGGGGCGGATGCGTTCCAGGACTTGCGCAAAGGGGGCGTCGCGGCCCCGAAAATCATCCTCGCGCCGTGGGCATAGACCCGGTGGAAATGGAGGGATTCATGTATAAGAAAATTCTTGTTCCAATGGCGCTTGATCACGGCATTTCGAAGCACACGCTCGATGTGGCGCGCGCCCTATCTGCGGCAGATGGCGAAATCGTGGCGCTGCACGTCTATGAGATGCCACAGGGCTCGGTCAGTGCCTATCTGGACAAGGATATGGTCGCCGAGGGTTTTCGTGCGGCCAATATGCTTCTTCGGGAAAAAACCGAAGGGCTGGAGGGCGTTACACCCGAGATCGTAAAGGGGCATACCGCCCGGACCATAATTGACTACGCCAATGGCAACGACTTTGACTGCATCGTCATCGGCTCGCACAAGCCGGGCCTCAGCGACTATTTCCTTGGCTCGACCGCATCGCGGGTCGTTCGCCATGCCGGATGCGCGGTGCATGTTCATCGTAGGATTTAACCCGTCAATCGCGCCCAAGGCGCCCCAAACAGGACTGACAGACCGGATATGAACATAGACAAGAAGATCACTGACGATCTGGTCGCAAACGATATTTCGTTTGTAACCACCGTGCCGTGTAAGCAATTGGCTGGAGTCATAGATGAAATCGACCAGCGCGATGGCATCTATCACATCCCCTCGAACAAGGAGGACGAGGGCATGGGCCTCTGCGCAGGCGCGTGGATGGGCGGCAAGCGCCCGGCGATCATCATGCAGAACACGGCCATTGGCGTGACCATCAACACGCTGGCAACGCTGATACAGTTTTACCGCATGCCACTGCCCATGTTAATTTCCTATCGCGGAGAGCTGCGCGAACCCATTGCCTGTCAGGTGGAAATGGCCGTGCATACCAAGGCATTGCTGGCGCAGTTGAATATCCCGACCTACCACTTCCACCATCAGGCGGATGTCGAGGAACTGGACGCGATCCTGAAATACACTTTCATGTGCAACAAACCGGTCGCCATCCTGACCGACGCCAATTTCTGGGGAGGCTACGGCGACCAATGATCCGTTCTGAAATTTTGAAAGAAATCGCCCCGATCCTGCGGGACCAACTGGTTGTCTGCAATATCGGCATTCCCAGCCAGGAACTGCACGCCATCGACGACCAACCCACCAATTTCTACATGCTGGGCACGATGGGTCTGGCCTCGTCAATTGGCCTCGGGCTGGCGCTGTCGCAGCCGAAACCGGTGATCGTGATTGACGGGGACGGCTCGGTCCTGACCAATCTGGGCACGCTGCCGACCATCGCCAACAATGTGGCGGACAACTACATCCTGCTGATCGTGGACAATGGGTCTTATGGCTCTACCGGCGATCAGCCGACATATGCGGGTCAGAAAACATCGTTGGCGAAAATGGCCGAGGCGGCGGGCTGTGACCGCGTTATCGAATGCCAGGCCGAGGATACCGGTCGGGTTCTGCAAGAGGCGCTGGACGCCAAGCAGATGACAATCATCGTCAGCAAATGTGAAAGCGGTAATGCCAAGATGCCTCCGATCACGATGGACCCGGTGGTGATCCGCGACCGCTTCATGAAGGCCGTTCAGGCCTGATGCCAGCCAGCGCCATCCACAGCGCCGAGGACGCCCGCCGTATCGCGCGGCGGCGTCTGCCGTGGATGGTGTTCGACTATATCGACGGCGCTGCGGGGGCCGAGGTCGGAGCCGCCCGTAACCGCGCCGCGTTGGACGCGATGACCCTGCGCCCACGCGTGTTGCGAGATGTGAGTGAGCGGTCCCTCGCGACCACATTGTTCAGTAAACCCGCGCAACGTCCCTTTGGCATCGCACCAATGGGCATGTGCAACCTGTCAACACCCGGGGCCGATCTGATGTTGGCGCGTTTGGCGGCGCGCTACGAGGTGCCGCTCGGCGTGTCGACGGTGGCCTCGTCCCCGATGGAAGAGGTGATTGAAGCCGCTGAGGGGAATGCGTGGTTCCAACTCTATTTCAGCGGGGATGGGGCAGGAACGTTTAAGCTGGTCGAGCGCGCGCGGGCTGCGGGATATGAAACTCTGGTCCTGACCGTGGATGTGCCCGAGGTTGGCCGCCGCCCTCGCGAGTTGCGCCATGGGTTCAAGATGCCCTTCCGGATCGGGGCGCGTCAGTTTATCGACTTTGCCCTGCATCCACGGTGGTCGATCGCGACGTTGACGGCTGGAAAACCGCAGATGGCCAATTTCCTGATGGAGGGGTACGAATTCGACCGCACCGAAAGTCGGGCCAAGGCGACGTGGGAGACGCTCGCCCGGCTGCGGGATCAGTGGGATGGGAAACTGATCGTCAAAGGCGTTCTCGATCCCGAGGACGCCCTGGCCGTGAAAGCCGCTGGAGCGGATGCTGTTCAGGTCTCAAGCCACGGGGCGCGTCAGTTGGACAGCGCACCGGTAGCTTTTGAGGCCTTGCAGCAAATCCGGGCTGTGGTGGGTGATGACTACCCGGTGTTTTACGATAGCGGGTTGCGGTCGGGCGAAGACGTCGTCAAAGCGCTGATCGTGGGCGCGGACTTTGTGTTTTTTGGCCGCGTCATGCAATTTGCTATGGCTGCCGCCGGTGAAGCGGGTCTCCAGCAGCTCTGGGATGTTCTTAGTGATGAGTTCAGTATCGCAATGGCCCAGATTGGAGTGACCTCCATCGGTGATCTGAAACTCTGACAAACACGCATTCGCGTGCCCCCTTAAAATTTGGTGCAAATCCAGAGATATGGTATGACGTAAAGTAAGGCGCATCCCACTCTGAACTGTTTCGAAACTGCATCAAAAGGGGGTAGTCATGCATTTCAATCATTTCAAACACAGCATCCTGATCGGAGCGGGCCTAGTACTAGCTGGCCTGTCCCCTGCGTTGTCTCAGGACCGTGAGGAAAGTCAGGGAATGGTTCTGCTGCGCGGGTTGCCGACGTTGGATACAAGCCACAGCGTTGCAATCATCGAACTGGATCCAGAATCCGACCGGTTTGGAGAAATCCTCAGCGAAGTTGAACAGCCCGAGATGGTGCATCCTCTGCACCACCTGTATTACAGCCCGAATGGCCGGCTCTATTCCACCGGGCTTGATCCGTCCTGTAGTCTGGCTGAGGTCGGCTTGTCCCGCGACGCCAGCGGCGCGCCTGTGATTTCAGGCTTTACCTGCTTGGACACTCAGGGGCAGATGGTGGGTGAAGACATCATGTGGGCAAATTCCAACGGTCAGGAATATATGTTCGTGACCTTCCTTGGAGGGACTGGCGGAGATGACGGTGGCTCGGTCGGTGTGTTCGATACCCAAACCAACGAGGTCGTTAAGATTATCGAAGCGCGCAAAAGTCAGGTTGGCGAGGGCGCGCCCTATATCATGTATCCGCACGGTATTTCCGCCTTTGAAGACCGCATGGTTGTCACCTCGACGGTGCACCCGGATTTGAAAACTGGAGTCGGGAATGTGTTGACGATCATTGATCTGAACGAGTTGGAGCCCATCGAGAATATCTTGGTCGAGAAGGAAAAACCGCTGAACTTCCCGTCGTCACCTGTTGAGGTGCTGTTTGCCCGACCCAGCATGCATCCCGAGATCGAACCCGCCATTCTGGCCAATACGATGTTTGGGTTTGAGACCTGGAAAGTGCCCTATGACGCCAGCTCGAAAACCTTTGGTGAGGCCGAGGTAATCTATAGCGGCGTTGCCAACGAAACAGCCGTGCCACTGGAATTTTACGGGACTGAGGATGAGTTGTTCATCTCACATGCCCTGCCGGGTGTGGTGAAACGCTATGAGCTGGCGGCCTTGCCCGAACTGGTGTCCAGCGGCCCGGATATCGTCGCCGATCCGGGGGCACATCATATGATCTTTTTCACCTCGGCTTCGGGGCGCGATCTGATTGCGATTCAGAACAACCTTCTGAATTTGGGCAATGCTGCGGACGATGACCCGACCGATGTGGATTTCATCGCCGGTCTAAACAGTCATACGATTACGGTTCACGATCTTGAAACCGGTGAGCGTCTGGCCTCGGTCAATATCAAGGATCGCTATAACAAGGGGATAGAAAACCTCGAAGGGCTGTTTGGCTCTGGCTTTGTCCACCACCACTGACGATCCGGTGGCGTCATGCTTCGGGTTGTTTTGATCCTCGCCATCGCCGCCGGAATTGCGGCGATGGGGTGGATGGTTTGGGATCGGGCGCGAAATCCAGTTGCAACGCCAATCGCCGATTTCTCTGCACCTTTTGTGTTCGGGCGCTTTGCAGTTCCACCCGACAACCCACTGACCGAGGAAGCCTTCGCGCTGGGCCGACACCTGTTCTATGATCCCTTGCTGTCCGGAAATAACGAGGTGTCCTGCGCCACCTGCCACGTGCAGGCGCTGGCCTTCACTGACGGGCGGGCGAAATCTCCGTCTCTGTCGGGGGGCGAATTAGACTTTAGTTCGATGAGCCTTGCCAATCTGCTGTGGGGGCAGGAGAGGTTCTTTTGGGATGGCCGCGCGGCGTCGCTTGAGGACCAGGCTCTGATGCCGATCCAGCACCCCGACGAAATGGGGCAGGACATCGGCGCTCTGATGGACGAGCTTCGCGCCTCTGCTGTGTATCGCGAGATGTTCCGCCAGGCCTATGGATCGATCACGCCCGAGAACATGGCCAATGCTCTGGCGACGTTCATGCGGATGTTGATCTCGTCAGACTCGAAATACGACAAGTATCTGCGGGGTGAGGTCCGGCTGACTGCGCAAGAGGAACATGGGCGCAAGTTGTTCATGGCGCATCCAGACACCAAGATATCCCTAAGGGGTGGAAACTGCATTGATTGCCACAGCCAGTTCCTGACTTCAGGGTTCCGCGATGCTCTGGACGGATTTTCCAACAATGGGCTGGACCCAGAGGAAACCCTTCCAGATGGTCTGATGGCTGTGACCGGAAACCCAGCGCATAAGGGGTTCTTCAAGGTGCCGACCTTGCGCAACATCGCCGTCACAGCGCCCTACATGCATGACGGTCGGTTCGAAACGCTTGAGGACGTCATGGCGCACTACAATGACGGTATCGTGGTCAGTGACACGCTTAGCCCGTTGATCCTTGAGGCCGATAACGCGCCCGAGGCCGGGCAAGACACCGTCGGTCTGCGCATGACAAGCGAAGAGATGGAGGCCATCATCGCTTTTCTTCACACGCTGACAGACAAGGCGTTTTTGACCAACCCCCTGTTTTCCAACCCGTTTGATGGAGGTTCCTGATGCGATTTTTTCTTGGAATGCTAGCCGGTGCGATCGTGATCATCGGGTGGGTTGTCCTGAACCCGGGGCAGAAGAAACCCATGCCGATCACGATCACTTTTCATGCTGAAATGGAGGGCGAACCTTTGGTCTACGATCAGTTCGTCTATGACAACCCGGGTGGGACGGGTCAATTCAGGGTCCGCGATTTCAGGTTCTACCTGAGTAACCTGTCGTTTGGGCAAGGCGATCAGACCTTCGCTGAGCCGGAGAGCTATCACCTGCTGCGCTTCGACAATGCGGACAAGACGCATTCCATCACTCTACCCGAAGTGCCACTGACCTCAATTGATACCGTCCGGTTTCTGATCGGTGTGGACCCGGCGGCGAATGAGTCAATCGACGTGCGGGGCGATCTCGATCCCAACAGCCAGATGGCGTGGAACTGGGAGGTTGGCTATAAGTTCGTGGTCTTCGAAGGTGCGTTGCAAGTGGATCAGGATGTTTCACCGCTGGTCTATCATGTTGGGTTCTCCGAAAATGCGCGAGAGGTGGCGTTTTCGCTTCCAGCAGACGTACTGACGGAAACAAATGGCCAGATTCATCTGACAGTTGATCCAACGAAATTATTTGATGGCATCGCACGGGTCGACATGCAGGCACTGCCTTCTGTCAAATTCAACCGCTCAGATGCTGCGATGTTGGCCAACAACTATGCGACCATGATTGCCCCGGCTTTTTGAGGTGCCTAATAAAATAGCAAAACGTCGATTTTCACGTTTGCAAGAGTGATTTCAGCACAAGTGATCGTGCACTGATCACGGATTTTCAACAAAGTCTTACTTCTGCCTATATTTTGTCAGATCAACCACAAATTCATCTTTCAGGTTCATTTTTAACACATCTGAGAGGATTTGATCGATGCAGTCCATATTTCGGCATGTCTACCTTGAACGGCGCAGGCTGGCGTTTATCGGTGTTTTGTCGTTTGTGGCGGGCGTGGCCTTGTACTCGCATATGGGCATTACTCCAGGAGGAATACCTGTTCCGATCATAATCGGTCTTATCTACATGGCAGCCGTTATGGGCGCAGCCGCGTTGACAACCTATTTTTTGCCGCGTTTGCGGCGGATCACAGATGCGGTCGCCGTTACACGGCTGGGGTTTGCGGTTTGGGTTGCTTCGACTCATAGCTATGAACTGGCGTCCTCACCGCTGGTCAGCGCAACAATTGTGGTAGGCAGCGCGATATTACTGTTAGAGATCAGCCCCAAACTTCCGGCCTTCGCACGAGTATTTTCAATCCCGGAAGAGCGTCTTGATTTCACGCAAATCACGCAGGATTTTTTAAACTGGCTCGACAATGCAGCCGGGTATCACGCGCAGACGCTTGCGGCCATTACAACTGATCGCGCTCGTGCCCACGGTTAAGAAGTGAGCTTGGTCTCGAACTGTCAGAACCTGTAAGCGGCACCAATCAGCGGGCCGGACTGATCAAATTCGTAATCACTGCCGTCAATATCGTGCTCGAATGAGATGTAACGGTATCCCCCACGTATTACCCATCTTTCGTTGATGGCGTAGTCAGCTGTCAGCAAAACCGACCAAGTCTGGCTGCCACTGCGGAAACCTCCATAGTCTACGTAGGCCGTGCTGGTCCAGGAGTCCGACAAGGCGAACCGGGCGCGAACACCCAAGACCGGATCGACCCAACTAGCGTCAGCATCATTCGTACGTTCGGGTAGCCCGCTAGGCGTCAGACTGAATTCCGTGTCTGTACTGTACCACCTGAAGCCACCCGCCAAGTCCACCGCTACAGACTGATCGTCGCGTACCCGGTAACCCAACAGCGCCGTCAGGAACTGTGTTTTGACCGATGTTTCCAATTCTCCCGCTGCCGGTCCTGACGTGGTGTTGCTGAAAGAGAGGTTGGTATAGTTGTAATCGGCCAGCACGCTCCATTGCCCGTTTGTTGCAGCCAGCGCACCCATGAAAGCAAAATCCAGATTTTCCAACGCATCCTTAAAGCTCAATGTGCCATCTAGCGTGCCCAAAGGGGTGTCCAATTTGGTCTCTGTTTCGGGCATGAATAGATATATGGTGGCCTCGTATGACCACCCGGATTCCTGCGCTGCGGCCGACGTTGCCGTGAATGCAAATACAGCCGCTGCAAGCGCGCCTGGTTTGATACCTCGTATGCGTTCCATCCAATCCCTTCCTTTTAATCCTCTTTTACCGCTGAAATAGTGATCATGCTGCGACGCCATCTGATTGCCCAATGCCAGCGCCGACGCGATTGATGTCGGTGTTCGGAAAAAACTCGGACCATACATGCCAGAAAACACCTGCACGCAGGGTCTCGACCCTTTGCAGCTTGCCCTGATCCGACATGCCCCAAAAATCGCAGCGCGTTACGGGTACGCCGCTGTCATTGTACCAGACGCCGAGGCTTTCATATTTCGGGTCCAGGCTGACCACGACGTCGCGCCCGCCTACAGTGGCGTTGACGACCCAGTCATTGTCCACGACGAAATCATCCGTCCAACAGGTGGCATCGTTGCCGACGGTGATCCCCCAGACATAGGTTTTGTTCGGCAGCCGATCATCCGAACGTTCCATATTGTCCATCACGGGCGCATCTTCCTGATGCTGGCGGCCGATCCCCCAGCCGAATGTGATCTCGGTCACCATGTCCAACAGCCGCAACAGTGGATTGGGGGACGGCATGTTCAGAAAGACCTCACCATCAGGGAACGCCTTCTGGAATCCACGGAATGTCATGCGGTAAGTCGGCCAGGGTTTCATCTGCGCCTCGGGTCGCAGGGGGCAGGCGAGGCCGTCCGGGTCCGGATCTCGTTCGGCCTCGCGGAAGCCATAGATGTGCTGGATCGGCTCGCCGGATTCGTTGTCGCGCAGGATCAGGTTGTTGCCGTGCTGGGCCAGAACCTCAAGGTCCAGTCGTTTGCCTTCGATCCGGGGGGTGTAGCCTTGACCGAGGTTTGCCATCGCGCAATAGGTCATCACCACGTCTTCGCCGCCCAGCCCATCCACATCTCCGGCCAAATGCGGGCGCATGATCTGCGCATCTGGGTGCGCGCGGGCATGGCCGTTATTGTCGATCACGAGGACCGGCGCGGTGGGGCCGACGTATTTTTGCGCTTCGCTGATGGGAAAGAAGGCCGCGTCATTCAATTGGTTGCGCAGGCCCAGATGGACCCAGACATAGGGAAAACCATAGAGAAACAGAACCAGCAACGCCGAGACGATCCACAACCAGAATGGCCCGCCACCTAGTATGAAGTGTGCCAGCGTTGCGACAGTGAACCCGCCGAGGCCAATGGCAATCAGGCGGTATTCGTGCCGGATAAAGCGTACCATATTCTCACGCTTAACCTTCAACAGCATCTGTGAGATGTCGCCCAAATCCCGGAAATAGACAAAACCGATCCCAAGCGAGACAACCAAGCCAAGGGCGAATAATATAGTTCCAACCATATGCACCTCCTGATTGGCGTTACTGCTGCGGCGAGGCGCGTTTGGTCATGAACGCGTCGACGGCCTGTTGGGTTTCAGGGCGGATGTTCTCAATTCCCTCATAGGGCACGCCATAGGCGGGAGTGGTGTCGGGGTATTTCTCTTTCCGGGCCATATGACGGCCCAGAATTCGTGCGAATTCCTGCCCGCCCCAAGCGCCAACCTCGGTCGAGACCGAATATTCTTCACGCGTGTCCCTGTAGAGATCGAAGAACTTTGCCAAAATCGCGCTTTCGCCGGGTCCCGGCAGTTTCAGCTTGAGCTGGTCCTTTACGACAGCCTCAGGCTTTGCCACCGAATAGATGATCACGTGATCGCGTCGCGCCTTGGTTTCATCGGCAAACAGCAAGGCGGCCGACTGGTCCACCCCGTCCACCAGACGGTCCCGCGGAATATGCTGGTCGGCGCCGGCAAAGCGGGACAGAGTCGTATATAGGTCCGAGACATGGATGATGCTGTTCAGCAGCCCGTCGGCTTCGATCATGCCGGGCCAGCGGATGAAAGCATCGACGCGTACGCCGCCCTCGGTCGTGTCGCCCTTGCCGCCTGCGTAGATCAGCGGCGTGAAGCCCGATTGGGGCGCGTATTTGGTGAAATGGCCGTTGTCGCCCATCACCACGACCACCGTGTTTTCCGTCAGCCCCAGCTCATCCATCCGGGCAAACAGGTCACCCAGCCACTCATCGAGCAGCTGCATCTTGTCCACATAGAGTCCGCCATTCACGCTTTCCGGTCCCGACCGTCCTGCACGGGTGTTGTCCAGCGGGATCATCGGCCAGTATTGCAGGAAGAACGGTGCGTCGCCGCCAGCGAGGCGGTCCAGTTCTTCCAACGTCTTGTCCTGAAACGCCTGGTTCATCTCGTCATATTTGGCGGCGTTCCAGCGTTCGCCGGGTTCCATACGGATTTCGCGGATCGGGCTGCCGGTTTCGCCCTCGATCACGGTCATCATCGCGGCGGCATCCGGGCGGAACCAGCCGTCCAGAGTGTACTTGTCATCGAAGTCACGGATCGCGACCGAAACCTGCTCCTTGATTGCGTCATCATTGAAGATGGTCAGCTGACCCTGTTGGTGAATGGCGTGTTGGGCATAGTCGAACCCTTGGTTCATCGCCCAGCTTTCTGCGATATCGCCCATATGCCATTTGCCCACATGGCTGGTGGCATAGCCTGCTTCTTTCAGAACCTCGGCCAGCGTCACTTCACCCCCAGGCAAGCCAAATCCTGCAATATCAACGGTGGTGTCGCCCATGCCCATCCGCACTGGCAAGCGTCCGGTCATCTGCGCCACTCGGGTCGGCGTGCAAGACGGTTCGGTGTACATTCGCACCATCCGCATGGCCTGATCCGAGAAATCGTTGATGTTTGGCGTCTCGTATCCCCGCACGGCGTTAAGTTCGGGAATACCCATGTCGCCAAAGCCCATGTCGTCGATCAATACGCTGACGATATTCGGAGGTTTGCCCCCGTTCCCCTCACGAAACGACGCTAGCGCCTCATTTACGGCAGCGTCATCCTGCGCCCATTGTTCGGCGTGTTGTGCCTGAAGAATGTAAAACTCCGCATCGTGTTGAATTGGGTTTTCCTGTGCCACAGCTGGTGCGGCCACAAGGCCTGCTGTCACCGCAATCCACCATCTCAAATCCATTCCGTACTCCCCCTCTGCTGTCAGAACGCCCCACGGTTGTCTTCGCAGAGTAATCTCACATTAAAACATTACGATACTTGTTCTGAAATTTCTACGGAACTGCGTCACTGCCAACTCATGAACACGTCGCGCGTCAGTTCCGACTCCGGGCGTAGATTCTCGATCCCCTCATAAGGGCGGCCCTTGCCGATTTCGGAATGGGGGTATTTCGCGATCATCTTCTGGTGGCGCTTGATCATGTCCTGAAAGGATGCCCCGGCCCAAAGAGAGTACCCAACCAGCGGATGTTTCTCACGTGGGTCGCGATAAATGTTGTAGGTGGGTGCCGCTGCGCCGGGCTGTCCGGGGGCAGGCAGGTGCATCTTGAACTCCTGCTTGACGACGGATCGCAGCACCGGACCTTCGTAGACGTAGACATAGTCGCGCCGCCCATGCCCTTCACCATTCAACAGCAGAGCAGTCTGGTCTATGCCGTCGATCACCCGGTCGCGCGGGATATGGTCCGTGGCTCCGGCGATCCGAGCCATCGTGGTGAAAATGTCCGAGACGTGAAAGATGTCGCCCGCGGCGCTGTTTGGCTCGATTACGTTGGGCCAACGGATGAAGGCATCGGTGCGCACGCCGCCTTCAAGGTGCTGAGTTTTGCCGCCGCGATAGATTAGCTGATTCAGGCCTGAGGTGCCTTCGTAATGGTACATTAGACCATTGTCCGCCATCAGGATCACTATGGTGTTGTCCGCCTTTCCGGTTTCGTCCAGCGCCTGCAGGAGGTCACCAATCCAGCCGTCGAGCAATTGTAGCTTGTCCGCATGGAACCCGCCATTCCGCGAGATCGCTTGGTCGGCATAGACAAAGTTCAGCGGGTAGAGCGGCCAGTATTGCAGGAAAAAGGGCGTATCGTCTGCAGCGACGCGCTGGAGCTGTTCCAGTGCCTGCTGCTGATAGCGCAGGTTCATTTCCTCATACTTCGCCTGGGTCCAGACCTCACCCGCCGCCATGTCGACTTCGCGTGCCAAACCGCCAGCCTCAGCTTCGACTCCAGTGACCAGACCATAGGGTTTGAAACGCTCGTCCAGAAGGAACTGGTTGTTCTGCCCTTCGGGAACATAGCCGAGCATGGCATTGGACCGCATCGCCTCGGGGGTCATGAGGCTCAGCTGGACTTGCTGGTGCAGGGGAAAGGCGGCCCAGTCAAAGCCCTGATTGTGCGGATAGGATTGTTCGATATCACCCTGATGCCACTTTCCGACATGAGTGGTAGAGTAGCCTGCTTGTTTCAGGATTTCGGGCAGGGTGACTTCGGAGGCTGGAAGGCCTTCACCCACCAGTGCCACCTTGACCTCTTCAACACCGGCGCGCACCGGGTGACGGCCTGTAAGCAAGGCGGTACGTGTGGGGGTGCAGGAGGGCTCGGTATACATCCGCATCAGGGACAGGCCTTCAGTCGCCAGTTGGTTGATGTTCGGCGTCTCGATCCCCATGACGTAGTTCATCTTGCGGTCACCCATCTGCCCGAAGCTCACATCATCAATCAGGATGTAGAGGAGATTGGGGGGCTGACCGCCATTGGCGGCCCGGATCTCGGCCAGTCTGGCGTCAATCTCAGCGTCTTGCGCATCCCAAGTTTCACCGAACTGCGCGCGCAGGTACTCGAACTCGCCATCGTGAATGATCGGAGCGTCCTGAGAAACTGCGGGACTGGCGGTGAGGATTAAAAGGGGCAGGAGGGTATGGAGTTTCATAGTCAACCTTTCACTCATTCTTGCCGTCAGAGGCTTGCAATCGCTTTTCAATAACGCTTCGTAAATCCGAGACGCTTTCGGCCAGATCCGCGAGGTAACGGGTTTGCAATTGGCCTGCTGCTTGCGGGGCGAGGGCCAGTTCCGAAAAGACTTCGTGATAATCGGCGCAAATCTGATCGAATTCCTTGTCTCGGGTGCGCATGGCACGCAGCCGATGTATTGTGCCGGGAAACTGTGCGTCAAAGAAATCGTCATCTGTCATAGGGCGGTTCCCGCTGGATTCGCTCCTCAAACATGCCCGCCAAAGAATATGTCTTGAACGTAAAAGGCCGCATGCTACCGTAGCAACATGCTGCCAAGTCCTTACCTTGAAAGGATAGTTCTTGACTGCCTCGACAGAAGAAAACGCGCGGAAGGATGCAGGATCGTTCCCAACGGAACAGATCAAGACAGCGCTTGAACGAGTGCTCGCGTCGAAAGATTTCAAAGGATCGGCGCGGATGCAGTCGTTCCTGTCGTATGTCGTGACCGAGGCGCTGGCTGGGCGCACCGATGAAATTCGTGCCAAGACGATTGCCATGGATGTTTATGGCTACGACGCCGATGATCTGTCCCGGCGTGAAGGGGTGGTGCGCGTCGATGCAGGGCGCGTGCGGCGTAAGCTCAAAGCGTATTATGGGGGTGAGGGTTCGTCCGATCCGGTGGTCATTTCACTACCGGTTGGAAGCTACGCGCCGGAGTTCCTGACGGGCGCAAACGGAGGGCGCCGTGGCGTACCGAGTCTGTATCTGGTCGGCGCGGTTCTCGGTGCGGTCGCGTTAGGTGTCGGACTCTATTTCGCAACAACCTCGAATGGCCCGACACCCCGCGTAGGAGATCAGTCGACGATCTATGACGTCTCTCCAACCCGCGTCGAGGCGGTGAATCTGTGCAACGCAGGGCGGGATCTGATTTTCCCGGTCGTGGATTTGTCGCGCCTGCGGCCCGCCTTGCTGGTTTTCGAAACAGCGAAACAACGAGACCCGCTGTATTTCTGCGGGTATGCGGGTGCGGCGCAGGTCGAAACGATGCTTGCCATTCTGCAGTTTTGGGATTCCGGAGCCGAGGAATTGCTTAGTTCCGCCGACGGCAACAGCGCTCATGCACTGGAACTGGCCCCTGATGCGCCATGGGCGCTGTCTGCGCGCGCGTGGTCCGAATTTGCCGCCGGTCACTTTGACAAAGCCACCGATCTTACGCGGCGGGCAACTGACACGGCCCCCAATGATCCACATATCGCTGAGTTTGACGCCCTGATCTCGCTTTACACGTTGAATTTCGACCGCGTTCTTTCAAATGCCGACCGATATCAGAAAATGGCAGAACATGGTGGCGGATCGGTGGCGGGAAATGCGCTGGGCGCAGCTCAGTTCCACACGGGCGACTATGCGGGATCCATTCGAGTATTCGAAGATACAATCGCACGTGGAGGCCCCTTTGGGCCGATTTCCACAGCTTATTTAATGGCAGCGCATTGGAACAATGGAGATCAGGCCGAGGCGCGCAGGTTGGCCGATATCTATGCAAAGACTTGGCCGAACTTCCCTTTAGAGGCACTAAAAAGCAGGGTGTTTGCCGATCCAGCACCGGTTCAGGAACTGACATCAGCCATGCGCGCCGCTGGGTGGGTCAAAGAAGAACCCACAACCGCAGAGTAAGACTGCGGTTGTGGGAGAGCGGCAATAGCCAATTTAGGCAGGGACCTCCGCCATCGGCAGTTTTCGCGGATACGGATCGCCTTGCTTGTACGATCCGGCCGCCGTGAACAGTACGTCGGTTGACGAGTTCAAACCCGTTTCCGCCGAATCCTGCAGGACGCCGATGATAAAACCGATGCTGACCACCTGCATGGCCGTCGCATTGTCGATTCCGAACAGGCTGGCAGCCATCGGGATCAGCAGCAGCGACCCGCCTGCAACACCCGAGGCTCCGGTGGCCGCAATCGACGCGATGATGCTCAGGAACAGGGCCGAGAGGAAGTCTACCTGAACCCCCATGGTATGCACGGTCGCCAGTGTCATCACGGTGATGGTGATGGACGCGCCAGCCATGTTGATCGTGGCACCGATCGGGATGGTGACCGAATAGGTCTCTTCATCCAGATCCATACGGCGACACAGTTCCATATTGACCGGAATGTTCGCGGCCGAGCTGCGCATGAAGAAGGCTGTGATCCCGGATTCCTTCAAGCAGGTAAAGACCAGCGGATAGGGGTTCTTGCGGATGCGCAGGAACACGATCAGCGGGTTCACTACCAGCGCCATGAAGGCCATACAGCCAATCAACAGCGCCAGCAGTTGACCATAGCTGGCAAGCGTCTCAAAGCCAGTTTCGGCAATGGTCGAGGCCACGATGCCGAAGATACCGATGGGTGCGATCCGGATGATGACGGATACGATCTTGGTGATTGCGCCGTCCAGATCGGACATCAGAGTCTTGGTCGAGTCACTGGCATGACGGAAGACCAACCCCAGACCAACGGCCCAAGCGAGAATGCCGATATAATTGGCCTGTGCCAGGGCATTCACCGGATTGTCCACGATCTTGAGAAGGATGTTCTTCACAACCTCGGCCAGCCCATCAGGTGCATTCATAAGCTCGGGCGTGCCGGTCAGGTGCAGCGTGACCGGGAACATGAAACTGGCCGCCACCGCAACCAGAGCAGCCGCAAATGTACCAAGGATGTACAACAGTACCACCGGCCCCATCCGGGCCTCGCTGCCTTTCTTGTGGTTGGTGATCGCGGCGCAGACCAGGATCAGCACCAGAACGGGCGCGACGGCTTTCAGTGCGTCGACAAAGAAGTCACCCAGCAGACCGACGGCTGAACCGGCGGCAGGCCAGAGGGTGGCGAGAAGGGCACCGGCCACGAGGCCGATGATGATTTGAGTAACCAGGCTACCGCGTAGAATAAAATTCATCGGGACCATCCTGTTTTGGGGCTTGCCGGGTGGATCACACCCGCTCGGGCACGGTTGAGTTATAAGATTGGGGCTATATGGGCATTTTGGATCCAATTTAAACATCTGGACTTAATAAATGAGTCCAGATGGGTGGTGCGCCTAGCGGTCCGCTGTCTCGCACGGCCTGACTTTGGGCGTTTCTGTGGACACGCGTTTCAGGCTCCAGGTGCAGGATTGAACCGTCAGACCCGGCAGGTTTGGCACCTGATCCGAGGACCAAACACTGGTCACTGCAAAACTGAATGATGAGTCCGTGGCAGCCGGGAATATCCGAGCCAGTTCCTTCGATGGAAATGTCCCGCCGCAGGCTTCGAAATACCCGCTGACCAGCGTGCCCGTTGGGTCCAATGCAATCGAGCCGGTGTAAAGCGAGTATTCCGCTCCAAGCTCTTGTTTATCAGTATAAAGCAGGTCGATGGAGATGCGATCTCCGTCCTGAACAATACCTGCGGTCATCGGATCTGACCAACTTGAGGGAACCCCGCCCGTCGTGCTGTCGCAGGCGTATATCCCTTCATACTGGCCGGTTAGTGAAAAGCCTTCCGCATAGGCTGCTGCGCAATGTCCGGCCGCGACAATAGCAAGGGCCGTTAGTTTAAGAATATGTTTCGAGGTCATTATGGCTCTCCTCTCCAATACGGACAGGGATTGCGACGTCATAAAATATCCGAGTGCTTCTCAATCACCTGACCAAAATGATGTCGCCAGAGGTCCACGCCCAGCTTGCCGCTGCGATCCAGCGAAGACCCGACAACCGTGTCGGCAATTATGGTCGGTTGAAGGCCTGCGTCAAATAAGGCGAATCCTGCGGCCAGCACACAGGTATCGGCCTGAATGCCGCACACCAGTACGCGGTCGGCCTTCCAGCTGTGAAACTGGTCAATCACTTCCGGGGGCGGGCCATAGCCGTATTTCAGAATTGTACGATCCGCCTGAACAAGGCTGTCGTCGATAGATCGGGGCTTCCACCCAAGCTGTCGAAAAAACGGAACCTTGGTCTCATCATGGCGTTCGACTGTCGCGACCGAAGGGAATTTGGCTGCCAATAACCGGCTGCGCTCGACCAGCCACTGGGGAGGATCAAAGCAGGGTTGGACGTCGACGACGAGTACGGCCTGTTTCAATCATTGCCTCCCAAGTAGGTCAAAGTGCCTGATGTACTTCGATAATATTGCCTTCGGGGTCATGGAAGAACAGTTGATGCCACTCTTTCGCGAAGGCGGTGCCGTAATCTGAATAAGGAACTCCGTTCTCGTCCAGCAACTTTTTGAAGGCTTCGATATCATCGGTGCGGAAGGCAATATGGCCGCGCTCGACCGGGTTGATAGTTTCGCCATGCTTGAAGGCGACATCGAGGTTCTTTTCGGCCAGATGCATTTGCATGCCGCCGTCCGTCGCAAATCGGATCTTCCCGCTGTAGCCTTTGTCGCCGGTCTCGTCTGGCCGCGGGAAATTCTCAATCGGGATGTCGTCCAATCCGAGAACCTGAGTATAGAAGCGGTGCAAACGCTCCACATCATCAGTGACAAAATTGATGTGATGAAATTCAAGTTTCATTCTGGCTCGGCCTTGTGGTTGGTGGGCTGCACCAGAAAATCCCAAGAACCGAATACAGGCAAGCCCTGCGGCATAGGGTTGGGTACGAGGAGAGATGCCTGTGAAAGCCCACCCCGGAAAACTGAGTACAACAGCAGGGACTTAGAAGTGTTTACGCTGAAGCCTTGCGCCAGGTGTCTGGCCGCCTAGTGTGGCGCCTGCAAATCCGATAACTCACCTGTAAAGCGGCAACTGCGAACCGCCTCGGGTGTCGTCTTGTATTGCGCTCTAAACGCGCGTCCCAATGCGGCAGCAGAGGAGAAGCCTGTCGCCGCCGAAATCTCAAGCTGCGGCATATCAGTGTATCGCATCAGGCTGTAGGCGCGTTCCAACCGCAGCTCGCGATAGGTGGTCAGCAGCTTGACCCCTGTCTTGTTCAGAAAACGTCGCTGCAGCTGGCGTGTAGATGCGCCGAGAGCCTCGGAAAGATCGGATATTTTCATCGGATCTTCCACGTTGTTCAGCATCATCTCGATCACTTGCCGCACCAAAGGGTCCGCCCCCGACCTTTGGATGAGCCGGGTTGCAAGCTGACTAGCACAGCTGCGCTTCGGTTCGGTCAAACCGATATAGCTGCGCAAGGTTTCAGCCAGATGTTCCCCGTGATCCAGTGCCACAAATTCCGTCAGCAACCGCAAAGCGCTTAGTTTGGTCGCGGCGCTGTGAACCCGGCCGCCAGGTGATCGGTGTGAGGACTGGTGGCAGTCTGCCAATCCGATTTCCTGCGCTGCGGCCGAGAAGTTGGGGTGGATTGCGGCAACAGGCAGGTCTTCCCTCCCGGCGTGCGCCAATAGCATGACTGCCCCACCAACCAAGATGGAACGGGACGCCAAGTTGAGAACTTGCGACAACCGCGTCGTATCAGTTTTGTCGTTGAGCCAGGTCTTGTGAATGTCGCCCCAGAAGATCGCGGTTCTGCCTGACCAGTACATCGGATCACCCGCCGAGGATTTCGGGGCACAACGGATGTTTACGACATAGCTGTGATCTTCAACCAGGTCATTCAGAGCTTGAAAAAACTCAACAACCATCTCGGAAGAAGCTTCCGCTTCGGAGCCGTTCAGAAAAACGTCAATGTTCCGTTGTCGTTCTGTTGTCGTTCTGGCCAGTTGAGCATGGTCGTTTCCGAGGACATAGTGTTTCATTGTTCCTCCAGTTGCTTTGAACGGATTGATCCCGTTACGGCTTGGCCAGATTTAGGTTGTTATACCCCCCCCGCCTTAGTGGCGGGGGGGGTGGTTTTGTTTTATTCAGCTGCGTCTTGGTATGCGTCCATTGGGGGGCATGTGCAGACGAGGTTTCGGTCGCCGTATGCGTTGTCGACGCGGTTGACGGGGGACCAGTATTTGTCGACGCCCATG